>JAGHAJ010000015.1 GCA_021161545.1 Synergistota bacterium
AACAACGACAAGGACCCCTGAACATCACTATCTTCCTGATAAGGATGAATATCTACAAGCTTATCCATTCTCGCAACATCTTCATTTACCTTTGGATTATACTTCATGGTACAAGAGCCTAAAGGGTAAAATCCACTATCAACTCCATAATTTATCCTCGAAAGGGCAGTAAAATGCCTTACTACATCAACTTCTGACACCTCAGGAAGCTCCATTTCTCCTTTTCTGACAAGACTAGAAGGAATAACTTTACCTACATCCACATCTGGCACATCAAGAGCGGGAACATCTATACCCACTTTACCCCTTTTAGAAAGCTCATATATTAGCTTTTCAGCCATCGTTTACACCCCCCTCCATCGCAGAGAGAAAACTATCTATATCCTCTTTGCGGATGAGTTCCGTAACTGCCACAAGCATGTACCCTTCATACTCTGGATAGAACCTTCCAAGGTTTAATCCTCCTACTATTCCCTTTGCTTTCAACCTCACATTCAATTCTTCTACGGGAATGTTCGGCTTAAAGGCAAATTCGTTAAACACCTTGTTGCTCAGGACCTCTATAGAGTTGTTCCTAAGCGCAGAGATAAAGTACTGAGTCTTTGCAAAATTCTGGTATGAGATAGCCCTCAATCCTTCTTTTCCTACAAGACTCAAGTATACACTAACAGTAAGAGCACACAACCCCTCATTAGAACAAATATTACTTGTAGCTTTAGCTCTCTTTATATGCTGTTCTCTTGCCTGCAAGGTCAACACGAATCCTCTATTACCATCAACGTCTTCCGTCATACCCACAAGCCTTCCGGGCATCCTCCTCAGATACTTCTCCTTAGCCGCAATCACTCCTACATATGGACCACCATAGTTCAAAGGAAGACCAAAGCTTTGTAACTCAGCAGCAACTATATCTGCACCAAGGTTACCGGGCGCCTCTAAGATACCATACGCCATAGGTTCACTTACAGCAACTATCAACGATGCATTCTTTACCTTATGAACTATATCCGATATGAGGGGTATATCTTCCACCATGCCCAAAAAATTGGGAGATTGAATAACCACTCCAACTGTATCCTCTGTTAGAATATCTTTCAACGCCTCTATGTCAACCTTACCTTCCAAAGCAGGTATCTCAACAATCTCATATCCTTGCCCATGAAGGTAGGTTTCAACCGTCTCTCTATATTCTGGGTGCAACATTCTACTTAAAGCAATCCTTCCTCTACCCCTATTCATCCTAAGTGCAAGAAGGGCTGCTTCAGCAGTGGCAGAAGCACCATCATACATAGAGGCATTTGCTACATCCATACCAAATATGTTTGCCACATGGGTCTGAAACTCAAATATCGATACCAATGTACCCTGACTTATCTCTGGTTGGTAGGGGGTATAAGCCGTATAAAACTCAGACCTTGAAACCATATGATTCACAACTGAAGGTATATAGTGCCTATAGGCACCAGCTCCAAGGAAACTAACCTTACCATATAGCGAAGAGTTTCTGGCTGCTGCGCTCTCAAAATCACGTCTTACATCAAGCTCTGACTTCGCACGGGGTATATCCAGTAGCTTGCTTAGCCGAAACTTCTCTGGAATATCCGAAAACAACTCATCAATGGAGCTAACACCTATCTCCTTAAGCATCTCCTTCCTATCCTTTTCGGTTATAGGAAGATACGGATACATCAGACTCACTCCTCTTCTATACTCTCTTTATATTCTTCTTCTGTCATGAGGTCATCCAGCTCAGAAGGGTCACTCATTTCAACAACTATCATCCATCCCTTTCCTTCGGGGTCTTCATTAACTATCTGAGGCTTATCCACAACCGCGTTGTTAACTTCAACAACCTCTCCGCTAACAGGTGCATAGAGATCTGAAGCTGCTTTTACAGACTCTATGGTTCCAAAAGACTCACCCTTCTTCACCTCATCACCAATCTCCGGTAGCTCAACAAAAACTACATCTCCGAGTTCCTTCTGAGCAAAATCGGTAATCCCTATTCTCCCCTTTCCATCCTCTACTTCAACCCACTCATGGGTCTTTGCATACTTTTTCACGGTAATCTACCTCCTTTTATAAAATGGTTTTTCAACAATCCTTGCTTTCAAAAATTTATTCCTTATTTTTATCTGCACTTCATCCCCTAAATCTACAACACCACTCTTTATGTAACCCATCGCAATGTATTTCTTCAGATAGGGAGCAAATGTACCACTCGTAATATCTCCTACCTTTTCACCATCTTTGTATATTTCATAGTGCTGTCGTGGAACACCTTTATCTAACATTTCCATACCATACAACTTAATCGCAGGACCATTTTCTACCTCTTTTTTGAGTGCATCCTTGCCAATAAAGTTATCCTTGTTAAGTTTTACCGTCCAGAGAATATCCGCCTGAACTGGCGTATGATTTTCATCTATATCATGACCATAAAGTAACATTCCAGCTTCAAGTCTTAAAGTATCCCTTGCCCCCAAGGCACATGGCTCTATACCGTACTCCTTACCAGCAGACATAATCAAATCCCACACAGCTTCTGCCTTATCCACCTCCTTGGTATAAAATTCAAAGCCATCAGAGCCAGTATATCCCGTTCTCGATATTATACCTTCTGCAAATACCCCATCACCAGAAAGTTTACCAAGATCAAAGTGATAGTATTTTATTGCAGAAAGGTCAACATCCATAAGTTTGGAAAGCAATTCTTCTGACTTTGGGCCCTGAATCGCAAGCTGAATATAATTAGGGCTCTCATTTTTAACAGTAACATCCATCCCTTTCGCCCTATCCAAAATCCAGTTATAATCCTTATCCGTATTTCCAGCATTAACTACCAGAAGATAGTGGTCATCTGCAAGCTTATATACAAGCAAGTCATCTACTATTCCTCCATTTTCATAGCACATAGGCGAATACTTTGCCTGCTTGACTTTCATCTTACTTATATCATTCGTTATTAACATATTCACAAGCTTTGCAGCATCTCTACCGGTAACGTCAATCTCACCCATGTGCGAAACATCAAACAGTCCTACTCTCTCCCTAACTGCCATGTGTTCTTCAATAATGCTACTATACTGAATCGGCATAGCCCAACCTGCAAAATCTACAATCTTACCCCCATACCTCTTGTGAACCTCAATCAACGGAGTTTCCTTCAGCACCGCCATCCCCCCTTAAAATTAGAAAAACTCCCATCTCCCTATACAGAAAAGCTACCTTCTCTGTACAAGAGCCTGAGAGTTTTAGCCCCTTCGGCATTGCTCCCTCAATGAGAGCAATTCTCCAGAGTACCATCTGGCTGCAATCCTTTTACCTGAGAGATTCGGGTCCACCCCTTGCCCCTTCGGTCCTCTCCCATTAACTACGGGAAAGCGTCTCTTGCAACCATCATCTGGCACACAATATTTAATTATCTACTATTTTATATACTAAACCACAGAATCTCCTTTGTCAAGCCCTCATTTAGTTGCATCACAGATAGGTATGAAGATATGTTCCAGTTTCAGGATAATGGAGAGATAAGGAATATTCAGCAAAAAGTTGCAAACCTTGACAACCATTACTCATCGGAGTATAATCAACCACACAATCAAAAAGGAGGGATTATGATGCGTAGGAGTTTTTCAATTTTTATTGTTGTTGCTCTCATGCTATCCGTGGTAGCCACCGGATATGCAGCGAAATACCCCATTAAGCCAGTAAAAATAATTGTAGCGTTCTCCGCTGGTGGAGGCACAGACACAGCTGCAAGGGTCATGGCAAAATTTGCAAAGAAGTATTTTCCACAACCATTTGTAGTAGTTAACAAACCCGGAGCAGGTGGGCAAATAGGATTTGAGGCATTGGCATTCAGCAGAAAGGATGGTTATACAATAGGATTTATAAACACACCACATGTGGTAAGCCATTATGTATCTGGTAGAGCAAAGTACAAACTTAGCGACTTTCAACCCATATGCAACGTAGTAACAGACCCTGGCGTATTGGCAGTGAGGAGTGACGACAAGCGATTCAAAACCCTGAAAGACATCGTAGCATATGCCAAAAAACACCCCGGAAAACTAAGTGCAGCTACAACAGGTCCGGGTGGAGACGACTCCATAGCACTCGCACTCTTTACAGATGAAGCGAAAATCAAAATCAAAGATGTGCCTTTTGGTGGCTCATCCAAAGAGAAAGCAGCCTTACTCGGAGGACATGTTGACATTGGGATGGTAAATGTAAGTCAGATATGGTCACTGGTAAACGCCGGAAAACTTAGAATGATAGCAGTAATGACAAAAAAGAGATTGCCGTACCTTCCAAACATTCCTACATTCAAAGAGTTTGGCTACGCAGTATATTCTGATTCTTCAAGAGGTATAGCTGCTCCAAGAGGAATACCATCACATGCATTCAAGAAACTAAGCGAAACATTTACCAAAGTCATGAAAGACCCTGGTTTCATCAAGGAAGCCAAGAAAATACACTTACTATTGAACTTTATGAACGCAAAACAGTTTGAAGAGTACTTACTAACCGAGGAAAAGTTGATAAGAAAGGTGTACAAGAAACACCCGTGGTAACACAATGAACAGAATACAAATAATCCCTATAATACTTATAGTAATATCTTCTCTAATGATAAAGGCAGCCCTTGCATACCCTGCAAGGGCTGCCTTTGCTTCGCACTATGTTATATTCTGGGCACTTATACTGATCGCCTTCTGCATTGCAATAATATTTGGGACTAAAAAGAAGACAGAGAAAATAAAAGAACCCAAGAAATTACTTTTCCTCATAATGTCTGTCACCCTTTATCTATTTGCCATGACATACATAGGGTTCTTCATCTCAAGTGCAGCATTCATGATAGGGACAATGTTATACTTAGGCGTAAAGGACAAAATAGCGTTACTTACCACTACCATCTTAGTATTGGGCGGAATTTATTTTATATTCTTAAAGTTCCTGGAAGTTCCAGTTCCATCAGGGATACTCTTTTAAAGGAGAGAATAAAAAATGTTCGAACACATGTATGCAGGACTCATGCTGTTGATGAATCCAAGCTCTATACTCACTATATTTCTAGGAGTAGTTAGTGGAATAATGATAGGTGCATTGCCCGGATTAACAGCAACAATGGCTGTTGCCTTATTGATACCAGTAACATTTGGTATGCCTCCAGAACAGGGTCTGGCACTCCTTGGAGGTGTGTATTCTGGAGCAATGTACGGTGGCTCTATATCAGCCATCCTACTACATACACCAGGTACACCTGCTGCTGCAGCAACCACTTTCGATGGCTACCCCATGACACAGAAAGGGGAAGGTGGAAAAGCATTAGCAACATCAGTAGTTGCCTCTTTTGCAGGTGGCATACTAAGTACAGTTGCACTTCTATTTATAGCTCCTTTATTAGCATCCATCGCACTCAGGTTTGGTCCTGCTGAGTATTTCCTGCTTGCAATATTAGGGTTAACTACCATCGCCACCCTATCAACTGGGAACATAGTAAAAGGATTAGCATCTGGAGTCATAGGACTATTACTAGCAACTGTCGGCACAGACCCTATAAGCGGATATGGTAGATTTACACTCGGTTCAACCAATCTTCTTGGAGGAATACCATTTATGCCTGCGTTAATAGGACTCTTTTCTATGGCACAGGTATTAACACTTTCAGAGAGTGAGTACATAGTAAGAATAGAAAAGGAAGCTCTAAGAAGAATAAGGCATGTCTCCATAACAATAAAAGAATTAAAAAAATTAAAGGGTATAATA
>JAGHAJ010000222.1 GCA_021161545.1 Synergistota bacterium
CTAACTTGTCCACATAAAGGGAATGTGTTAAAATAACCCCATGAAGTACATCCTTGCAGTTAACCCGTGGATATACGACTTTGCCGCATACGACTTCTGGATGAAACCCCTTGGCCTGCTTTATTTAGTTGGTATGTTGAAAGAAAGCGGATTAGATGTGGTATTGGTGGACTTTCTCAACAGAAATCATCCATGTATGCCCAAAAAGATCAAAAACTCAATCTACGGGAAAGGGCACTTCCTCAGGGAAGCTGTGGAAACGCCAGCGCCTTTGAGACAAATCCCCATAAACAGGAGATTCGCACGATATGGAGTTCCTCCAGAAGAGCTCCGAAGGGACCTACCACAGGAACCACCTACACTCATACTCGTGACATCTACGATGACATACTGGTATGTAGGGGTAAAAGAAAGCATAGAATTCCTGAAGGATGTGTATCCAGAAATACCCATAGTATTAGGCGGGATATACCCAACACTATGCTTCGAACACGCAAAAGAGAACATAAAAGCTGATTACATACTCAAAGGTTTTGCCCCAGAATCATTAGAAGAGCTTATATACAGGCACACAAGCATCCGCCCAGAGCTAAAAAAATACAAAAGATTTAATAACTGGCCAGCACCAACCATAGAAGATCTGTCATCACCAACATACGGAGTCATAACGACATCTCTTGGGTGTCCATACAGGTGTCCGTATTGCGCTTCCTACATATTGCACCCCAACTTCGAAACAAAAAGCCCAGAAAAGATAGTAAAGGAAATACAGAAGATGTCAACCATCGGTGCAAAAGACATAGCATTCTACGACGATGCACTGCTATATAACAGAACCCACACAAAGGACATACTAAAAGGTATAATCGAGGCAAAGATAGATGTGAGATTCCATACCCCAAATGCCATGCACGCAAGGTTCATAGATGAAGAAACAGCAGCCCTCATGAAGGCAGCAGGCTTTGTTTCCATCTACCTTGGACTTGAGACATCAGACTTCAGCAGACAAAAGTCCCTTGGGGGGAAGGTATTCTCAGGTGAGTTCACAAGAGCAGTCAAATACCTGAAAAAAACTGGACTAACGGAGATATCCGCATATATACTGGTGGGGCTTCCCGGACAGACCCCCGATGAGGTGAAGACCACAATGGAATTCTGCTACGAAAACGGGGTAAGGCCATACCTATCAGAGTTCTCCCCAATACCAAAGACACCCATGTGGAAGCTTGCAGTCAAAACCTACAACTGGCACGAACCAGTTGACCCACTCTGGCACAACAACACACTCATGCCCATCTTTTCTCCAACCTTCACACCAGAAATCTACTATCAATTAAAGAGGTTACAGAAAAAGATAGTAGAAAAACAATCGCCTTAATCAGTAAATAATCTTCCCCAACACCTCCTGTCTCAACAAATACACAACCTCATCTCTGTTCTTAGCTATCAGGTCAACGATATCCATATCTATCTCCCCATTAGTTACCATGCCCATCAAAATATCAATAATCTCATCAAATTTAAAATCCCTTCTGTAAGGTCTATGCTCGTAGAGTGCAGAAAAGACATCTGCCACAGCCATAATCCTTGCTCCAATAGAAAGATGCCTCTTTGTCAGGTGAAACGGGTAACCAGTGCCATTTAGTCTCTCATGATGCAACGAGGCCACCATGTCCACAAATTCAAACTTTGGCACAGATTGAAGCACAAGGTGTGTAATATATGGATGTGCCTTCATTATATTAAACTCCTGCTGAGTTAACCTGCCCGGTTTGTCCAGAATATAAGAAGGAACAGCTACCTTGCCTATGTCGTGTAACAACCCCCCCAGCATCATCATATCCGTATCAAACTCAGAGAAGTTTGCCTTAGCAGCGAGAAATGCAGCAAGGTTTGCAACATTTATAGAGTGGTTTCTTGTAAACTGACTCTTAAAGTCCACTATATCCGCCAGCAATGTATATGCAGTTATCATCTCTGGAACAGAAAAAAGCCTGTTCCTCACAGGGACATTCTCCCTTACCAACCTCCCTACCACTTTTGGGTCCAATGAAAACCAAAATGCTTCGCGCTCAGCTACCTTCTCAAATGTACCAACCACATCAAGGTCAAAGTATGTCCCGCTCTTACTCCTCACATAATCAAGCACACTATGCCTAACATTCAACAAAGATGCTATGTCTTCAGCGTACGATTTTACTGCAACTCTATCGGCAAGAAATATTATACGGCTACCAATAGGTATCTCATCTCCTTTTGCCCCACTACCAGAACGACCATCCCATGTGTCATGATGATGTAAGATAACCTCAGCATACTTATCTGCCCACGGTACCTTCTTAAGCATCTTATAACCAAGCTCACAGTGGTGAAAATCAAGCTCTATACTGTCGGGGTCTTCAATCGTCCCCTCACCTACTCCACCAAGACCTATATCATGAATAAGAGCTGCATCCGTCAAACACTCTACCTTATCTTCATCCAGTCCCATCCGCATCGCAATTTCAAAAGATATAAATGCAACAGCCAAATGATGTGCCCTCACACCCGAAACAAAGTAATCCAGAACGCTGGAAAAAAGCAGAAACACATCTTTCACTGATAATTCCACTTTTTCTACAAAAGAACTATAGAGATGCATGTCAAGACCATACTTCACCTAAAAACACCTCCCAAAGTCATTATACACCAAAGTCAAGAGCAAATCCACTGAAATGATTGCAAAACAGCCATAAACCTACCAAATATTATCAATAATCAAACTACAGAGGAGCACAAGCGGAGCAGAAGCAGAGCTATAGGTTTAATTGTAGAACGAACCAGTGTTTTATGATATAATCCATACAGGAAAGGTAAATATTCACAGGAAAGGAGATGGGATGTTGAGAATATCAAGGGCCATCTCAGTGGTGGACAGTCATACGGCAGGAGAGCCAACGAGGATAATCATCGGCGGAATACCACACATAAAGGGAAAGACCATGGCAGAGAAGAAGAGATACTTTGAGGAAAACCTAAGCCACATAAGAAAGATGATGATGTGGGAGCCTCGTGGGCACGGAGACATGTTTGGAGCAGTCCTGACAGACCCCACAACGGAAAAAGCAGACATCGGTGTGCTATTCATGGACACAGAGGCATCTCTCAATATGTGTGGACACGGTTCCATAGGAGTAACATCTGTTCTGATAAAGCTAAACATGGTAAAGGTAAAGGAGCCCATAACGGAGATAACTCTGGACACACCAGCAGGGCTCGTAAAGGCGTGGGGTAGAGTAAAAGACGGAGAGCTGAAAGAGGTAACCATCGAAAACGTCCCTGCGTTCTTCTACGGCTCAACCAAGATAGAACTACCAAAAGTTGGTAAGGTACATGTCGATGTCTCGTTTGGTGGAAACTTCTTTGGTGTAATAGACTCACAAGAACTCGGAATAGAGCTCAAGATGGAAAATATACCAAAACTCATACCCATAGCAATGGAGGCCCGCAAATTGATAAACCAGAGCATAAAGGTGCAGCACCCCCTATTACCACACATAAATCGGGTAGAACTCGTGGAAATAACGGGAAAGGCAGACAAACCAGAGGCAACCATGAAAAATGTGGTGATATTTGGAAAATCATCGGTGGACAGGTCTCCATGCGGCACAGGGACATGCGCAAGAATGGCAGAGCTGTATCACCTCGGCAGACTGAAGCTCAACGAAGACTTTTACCATGAAAGCATCATCGGGACGGTATTCAAAGGCAGGCTCGTAAGAGAAACGTCTGTGGGAAAATTCAAGGCAGTAGTCCCACAGATAACCGGCAGGGCATTCATAACAGGACTAAATACATGGATAAAGGAGGCTGAAGACGAAACTGACTACGGCTTCCTTATTCCAAGATAGGAAGGTGAGTATTGTGAAAAGGTGGATTGTTTTCATACTGGCAGCGGGTATATTGCTATCGTCTGTGCTGACAGCTGAGGCCAGAAGCAAACCCAGAATAGCCATAATAGACCTGCGGCCTATGGGAGTGGAAAAATATCTCGGTGAGGCATCTGCAGAGCTCCTAAGGACAAGGCTCATAAACGACGGAAGATTTATTGTTGTGGAAAGGGCCCTCTTGCAGAAGATAGCTCACGAACAAAAGCTACAGATGTCGGGACTCGTATCCACAAAAACCGCCGTAAGGATAGGACGACTCGTGGGTGCCAACTACATAATCGTTGGCTCAATCATGAAACTTGGCAGCAAGCTCATCCTCAGCGTGAGACTGATTGATGTAC
>JAGHAJ010000198.1 GCA_021161545.1 Synergistota bacterium
CACTGCGAAAAGTCTTCGAAGAAGATCACCTTATCTCCAGGCACGAACTTTCTGGTTTCTCCCGTTTTTAGTTGAGCGGCAAAGAGAGCGTTGCTGAATAAAATGGTGCTAAGTACGATTGAGATAAACGTCAAGAAGATGGTTTTCCTGGACATCACTTGTTCCTCCTTTCGTTATTAACCCAACTTGCCACCTTTCATTGTAGGACACAGAGCTGTAATTATATCATGTTGTCCATCTTGCAGCGAAATGATTGATGTGTAGGTTGAAGTCCTTATCCCAAAGGTAGAGTCACATAAATATTGTACTACAATTCTTATGAGTGACAATGAGTAGGTGTTGACAGCGGAGGAGAAGCGGAGCAGGAGCAAAGAACCTTGGAACATGCTTTTCTATGTGGGAAATTTTGAAAACGGGCTTGATTTTGCTTTTATTTGCTATATCATTAGTAGTGTCAAGAATGCTAAATTTAGTAGATATAAAAAGGAATTGAGTATGTGATGTTTTATAGACTTAGAACTGATAGGGAGGGTAGACAGTGAGTGTGAAAGAGGCAAAAGCGGAAGTATTTTGGATGGCTTTTAAGGGTTTGCCAAAAAAGGAAAGACGGTCTGTTGTCGAGAGGTTGCTAAAGGACGCAGAATTTATGGAAGACTTAATTGATATAGCTATCCTTGAGCAGCGTCGTGAAGAGCCTTCGCGTCCTTTAGAGGATTACCTTGCTGAAATAAAGGGATAGCAGTGTCTTACGCAGTTTATTTAAAGAGGTCAGCAGAGAAGGAATTAGCCCATCTGCCTTCAAAAATTCAGGATAAAGTAAATAGTTTGCAACCCACCGTTTTGCCTCTGTAAGAAGCTTTTTAAAGAGTAAATAATCATAGATTACACGTATTTATTATTCAGCTTTTTATAATTTGAAACCTTTGGCTTTACATTCGTTGACTGTAGTGGTAAAATTCTTTCGAAGGGATGGAGTCCCCTTAAACTGTCTGGGGTGATTTCCCGGGCTGATGACTCCTGTGCAGTTTTTGTGCAGGAGGGGTAAGCTTGGGAGATTTTGGAAGTCTCCTCTACGAAAGGCCTCAGGAAATAGTTTCTGCTGAATTGACAAGAGAACCGGAATTTTTTGCTGACCTCAATATTGACCAGATAATCAATGACATGGTGGCAGGCAAAGAGTATTACAATTTGAAACCTTATTTTTACTTACCTCTGAGGGATGTGGATACTGTTTATTACCGCCATGAAGTAGCGAGAGACCTTGAAAATCCTGTGCTATTTGATGATGTTAAGGGCTTTTCTGATGAGATGCAGAAGGTGAGAAGATACCTTGCGATGGTGGAAAAGCTCGACTATAGCTACAATAAGGAAGGGTGGTTTTTGGAAGCGGTTGATACCTATTGCGGTGCCCTTGCTTTGCTTAAAGAAAAGCTTTGCACTGTAGAACTCAATTCTAAAGGCTTAAAGGCTTTTCGTGATTATTTAAATGCCTATATGTCTTCAGATGGCTTTGCCGCTCTGAGGGGAGGTATGCAGAGATTAAAGCAAAGACTTTCGGATATAAGTTATTGTGTGTTGATAAATGGTGGTAGGGTTACTGTTTGCAGATATGAGGGTGAGGATGAGTATATACCAGAAGTGGAGAGGGTATTTCAGAAGTTTAAAGATGGTAGCACGAAAGAGTATAGCATGAAAATGCTACCGAGAGTGGGTATGAATCATGTAGAGGCGGAGATAGTAAAGGGCGTTGTGAGGTTTTACCCAGATGTTTTTGGTGAGCTTAGTAGCTACTATGAGAGAAACCTCGACTTCATCGACGAAAAAGTAGAGAGGTTTGACAGGGAAGTGCAATTTTATGTCTCTTATTTTGACTATATAAATGCCTTGAAGAAGATGGGTTTGCAGTTTTGCTACCCTGAGGTCTCTGCTGATAGCAAGGAAGTGTATTTGTATGAAGGATTTGATATGGCTTTGGCACGCATGAGTATTCGAAGAGGTTCGGGTGTTGTGTGTAACAGCTTTTACCTGAGAAATGGAGAACGTGTTATCGTGGTTACTGGGCCGAATCAGGGAGGTAAGACAACATTTGCACGAATGTTTGGACAAGTACATTACTTTGCCAGTTTGGGGCTTCCCGTAGCCGGGAGGAAGGCAAAGCTCTTTTTGCCCGATGGCATCTTCACACACTTTGAGAGGAAAGAGGATATAACTGACCTGCGTGGAAAACTGGAAGATGACCTTGTAAGGATGAGGGATATACTCCAGCGTATAAATTCAGGCAGTATAGTGGTGATAAACGAGATATTTTCCTCAACGAGTACTGTAGATGCGGTATTCCTTGCAAAGAAGGTATTAGAGAAGATAATCCAGATGGATGCGATTGCAGTTTGCGTGACATTTCTTGATGAGCTTGCATCTTTGAACAGGAAGGTGGTTAGTATGGTGGCTACTGTGGACCCAGATGATCCAACCATTAGAACATATAGAGTTGTGAGGAACGCCGCTGATGGCCGTGCTTATGCTGTGTCCATTGCACAGAAGTATCACCTTACATATCGCCAATTAAGGGAGAGATTGAAGTTATGAAGGTATTTCTTATGTATAGGGAGCGGGATTTTCACCCTGAGCATGAGATAACGCAGTATGAACAGGACCTGATACAGGATTTGGGGCTGGATGTCTTGTTTGAAACTATGTCAGGTGGTAGTGAATACCTTCTTGATGTGGTAAGGAGTGCAGTGCTTTCCTGTGAGACAGAGGTCGATACAATCCTTTATAGACAAGGTGTACTGAAGGACTGTATTAGGAATGCTGATGTTGTGAGGGAGATATATGGCATTGCAGTTGATGCGATTGAAAACAGGAGAAAACACCATCTTGGTATATTCAGCATAACACCTTCCACCATCTTAAGTGGCTCGGTGGGATTGCTCAAGATGCTTTTGGAGATGTTGAAAAGGCTCAAAGGAGCTACAGACAGGTATTCGAATAGATTTGAATCAGACGGTTTTAGGCAGTTCTTTGGCATCTTGAAGCAGGAGCTCACGGATGAGTTTTTTGCTGAAGCGGATGGGCTTTTAAGGGAATTGAAGTTTGAAGGTGGTGCGATGGTCAGGGCTCAACTGGATAAAGGAAATGAGGGGGGTAATTACACACTGGTAAGGAAGAGGAAGCGGAGGTGGTTAGAGAACGTATTCTCTAAGGTGCCTTTGGGTAATGCCTCTTCATATACATTTAAGCTTCACCCTCGGGATGACAGTGGCTTTAGAGCGTTATCTGAGATAAAGGATAGGGCGGTTAACCCTGTGGCTAATACCATTGCTCAGTCTGCCGATCATGTTCTTGGCTTTTTTGAAAAGCTTCGTCGGGAAATGGCGTTTTACATAGGTGCATTGAATCTGTATGAGAAGCTGAGTGCATTGGATGAACCAGTGGCATTTCCCATACCTGTTGCTTCTGGTGAGTTTCATCATTCTTTTAGGGGACTTTACGACCCCTGTCTGGCTGTTTCGATGAATGGGAGGGTAGTGGGGAATACATTAAATCTGCACGATAAGAAGTTCTCAATAGTAACGGGTGCAAATCAGGGAGGAAAGTCCACATTCTTGAGGAGTATAGGTGTAGCACAAATCCTTATGCAGTGTGGAATGTTTGTGCCTGCAGAGTATTTTTCCGCTAATGTATGTAGCAGGGTGTTTACCCACTTTGTCAGGGAGGAAGACAAGGAGATGGAAAGTGGCAAGTTGGAAGAAGAGCTTAGGAGGATGGATAGCATAATAGAGGAAATAACTCCAAATTCTATAGTTTTATTTAATGAATCTTTTGCCTCTACGAACGAAAGGGAAGGCTCTGAAATTGCAAGGCAGGTTGTGAGTGCGTTGGTAGAAGCAGATATCAAGCTCTTCTTTGTAACCCACATGTATGAGTTTGCAAATTACTTCTATACTGAATGCAGAGGGGATGTGGCCTTCTTGGTGGCAGAGCGTAAGGAAGATGGAACAAGGACGTTCAAGATAGTTGAGGGTAAGCCATCTGCGACGAGCTATGGCAGAGACCTTTATGAGAGGATACTGGCTCCCCTGTGGCATTCAGATAACAAAGTAGCAATGTAGCTTTAAGTTAATCTCCAGAGTTAGCAAAAGTGCCCCAAACTTCTTTGTCTGCTTATATACTCAGTCTATTAGCCGCTTGGAATGTGATTGCATTATTGACACTTTTAAGAAAAAAGGTTATAATGTGTTTGGATATTTGATATAATCTCGTCAAAATCTGCACAGATATGGTCAAAACTAACAGCTGTTTTTGTAGGAGGTGAGGGTGACGGTAGAAGGTCGAGTCCTTGTTCGTATGAAGGGTATAAGCAAACACTTTCCGGGTGTGCAGGCTCTGAGGAAAGTGGATTTTGAGCTGAGAGAAGGAGAGGTCCATGTGTTGCTTGGTGAAAACGGAGCAGGGAAGTCCACGTTAATAAAGATACTATCCGGGGCATACAGACGAGACGAAGGTGAAATATTTATAAATGGTAAGCGTGTTGATATAGAGAATCCGAGACAGGCAATGGAGTTGGGTATTGCTACTATATATCAAGAATTTAGCTTGATACCTTTTCTCACTGCTGCGGAAAATGTCTTTTTGGGCAGGGAGTTTAGTACTCGTTATGGACTTATTGATTGGAATAGAATGTATAGGGAAGCACGGCGATTTATGGACTCAGTTGGGTTAAAGGTAAGCGAAAAAAGAAAGGTTGCACAACTCTCTGTTGCTGAGAAACAGCTTCTGGAGATTGCTAAGGCGCTCTCTCTCAACTCCCGTGTGATAATCTTTGATGAACCAACTGCAACCCTTTCCGGAGAAGAGGTTAAGCATCTTTTCAGTATAGTGCGGTCGTTGAAAAAGGAAGGAAGGGGTATAATCTATATTTCCCACAGGCTTGAGGAGATAGAAGAGGTGGGTGATAGATGTACGGTTCTCAGGGATGGGGAGTATATAGGCACGGTTGATGTAAAGGGCGTTAAGAGGTCAGATCTTATAGAAATGATAGCAGGTAGGACGGTGGACCTATCTAAGAAATTTATTCCCAAGAGTCCGGGAAAGGTTGTCTTTAAGGTTAATGGGTTGAAAACTACCGATAGGAAGGTGTCTAAGGTTTCTCTGGATGTGAGAGAAGGTGAGATTCTTGGTATAGCCGGGTTAGTGGGTTCTGGAAGAACGGAAGCAATGAAAGGGGTTGTAGGTGCGGAAAAAGTAATAGAGGGTGAAATAATCCTTAATGACACACCTATAGAAAACAGGCATCCGTGGGATGCCTTAAAGAAGGGGATAGTATATCTTAGTGAGGATAGAAAGAGTGAAGGTTTGGTTTTGAAGATGAATATCAGGCATAATATTACCCTCAGCAGTCTTGATGCAGTTATCGAGCGTGGTTTCCTGAGCACGAAAAAGGAGCAAGGTGTAGCTTCCGAATACATCAAAAATCTAAAGATAAAGTGTCCAAATGATAAGGTGAAGGCTGATTCTCTTAGCGGGGGAAATCAACAGAAGGTGCTGGTTGCACGGGCTTTAGCATGCAAGAGCAAGGTGTTGATCTTTGATGAACCAACGAGAGGTATTGATGTAGCTGCAAAGGAGGAGATATATGCTATCCTTCGGCAGCTTGCAGAAATGGGGCATGCGGTTATAATGATTTCTTCCGAAATTCCTGAGCTTTTGAGGTGTTGCAATCGCATTGCCGTTATGAGAGAAGGAGAAGTGGTGGCAGTTCTTAGCGGGAATGAGGCATCGTCAGAGGGGATATTACACTATGCGCTGGGAGGGGTTGCTGTATGAATAGGATTGTGAATGTCGTTAAGAGTTATGGAATTTACTTTGCTTTACTGACGCTTGTGGTGGTCTTCAGCTTTGCAAGTGAGTGGTTCTTTACTGTGGATAACTTGATGGACATCCTTGTGCAATCTTCTCTTATAGCTATTGCTGCTGTTGGGCAGACATTTGTCATCCTGACTGGAGGAATAGACCTGAGTGTAGGTTCTGTTGTGGCATTCAGTAGTATATGTACAGGTATGATGCTGGTTTCCGGTATCCCTATACCGTTGGTGATTATCTTGGGCTCACTTATCGGTACGCTGTATGGTTTGGTAAATGGTGTCCTTATCTCTTATGGAAAGATACCTGCATTTATCGTTACGCTGGGTGCTATGAGCATAGCAAGAGGGGGTGCTCTGGCGCTTAATAGTGGTAGGCCAATCTCTGGCTTTCCTCCGGGGTTCGAGAAGATAGCCTCTTATTCGGTAGGTGGCATACCTGTCTTTGTATTCTACACACTGATAGTGTATGTGATAGGTCTTATTGTTATGTATAAGCTGAAGGCGGGGCGTTACCTTTTTGCCATAGGTGGGAATAAGCAGGCAACGAGGCTGGCAGGTATAAATGTTAGGAGGTATGAGACCTTTGCATATGTTGTTGCCGGATTGTTGAGTGGACTTGTTGGTGTCCTTTTGACTGCAAGGTTGAACTATGCGACTCCTCTATCCGGTGAGGGATATGAGTTGGATACCATTGCGGCAGCGGTAATAGGTGGAACCAGCCTTTCAGGTGGAGAGGGCGGTTTGATAGGTACATTGGTTGGTGCGCTTCTTTTGGGCACGTTGAAAGATGGATTGACACTCCTTAACGTGGTCTCCTATTATCAGGAAATAATAATTGGTTCTGTCATTATTGGGGCGGTGTTTTATGAGAGGGCTAAGAAGTCTGGTGAATGAAGCTTTTCTGACTTTGAATTAAAGGGGGTGATAGTCAGAAGAGGACATGGTAATGTGAGGGAGTTTTGTGTATACTTAATCCTGTGAGGAGGTGTGCGAGATGAGGAAGTGGGTAGTGGGTATTTTGATAGTGTTGATTGCTTTGCCGGTGAGTTTGGGTTTAGCGAAGACTACCACGATAGGGTTTATCCCGATGACTCTGAGTAATGAGTACTTCATAACTATGGTGAATGCGGCAAAGCAAGAGGCTAAGAAACTTGGTGTAAAGCTCATCATTCAGGCTGGACAAAGACACGGTTCGGCTGAGGAGCAGATGAGAATCATGGAGACTATGATAGCACATCATGTAAATGCGATATGTATCGTCCCATCCAGCTCCCAAGGTCTTATACCCGCTTTGAGAAAAGCCAAAAAGGCGGGTATTCCCGTTATAAACCTCGATACGAGATTTGACCCCAAAGCGGTGAAGGCGGCAGGCCTAAAGGTTGTACCATTCATTGGAACAAATAACTACTATGGCGCGCAGATTGCTGGTTGGTTTGCACTTGCCATTACAGGTGCAAAGGGAGAGGTTGCTATACTGACCGGTATTGCAGGCCAGCAGAATACGGCTGATAGGAGAAATGGATTTTACGATGTAGTTTCAAAGGCTTCAGGTATTAAGGTAGTTGCAGAGCAGACAGCTAACTGGGAAGTGGAGCAGGGATACAATGTAACTCAGACCATCTTGAGAGCACATCCAAATCTCAGGCTTATCTTTGCGAGCAATGACAACATGGCTCTTGGTGCTATAAGGGCAATCAAAGCAGTCAAGAAACAGAAAAAGGTAGTAGTTATTGGTTACGATGCGATACCTGCAGCACTTGACTCCATAGAGGCTGGGGAACTTGCAGGTACTATTGCACAGTTCCCGGCAGAAATGGGGATTCTGGGTGTGAGGTACTCTGTAGATGCTATAAAAGGTAAGAAGATACCATCCTATGTGCAGACACCTTCTGAGCTTATCTTTAAGTATAATGTAAAGGCATTTAAGAAGTATCTTTCGCAGTTCAAGTAGAAAAAAGGGGCCCCTTAATTAAGGGGCCCTGCACATAAAGGAGGCTTTGTGTGTGAAGAAGGTTATTCTGTCGATTGATATTGGAACGACGGGTGTAAAACTCTCTTTTGTCAATTTGAAAGGGTATGTGGAGTGCTCTGCTTACAGGGAATATTCTATAATATCGGAAAGCTCTGCAATGGCAGAGGAAGATCCGTCTGCGTGGTGGGAAGGTATAGTGGACGGTATGAAAGAGATCAGAGAGAGGTGTGGGATAGACTATAGCGTGGAAGCAATATCGTTGTGTGGACAGATGCATACACATGTCTATATGGATGGAGATGGCAGACCGTTAAGAAGGGCGATTACATGGCTTGACCAACGAAGCACCTCTGTTATTTCAAAGTGGGAGAGTAGTGGTATTAGAGAAAAGATATTTGACATTACTTGGGTTTTGCCAACTACCACCTATACCCTGCCACAGGTATGCTGGGTGAAGGAAAACGAACCAGATGTTTTTGAGAAGACTGCAGGAATATTGGTGGCGAAGGACTATGTGAAGTTTATCTTAACGGGTGAGAAGGTGACGGATCCCTCTGATGCGTCGGGTATAGGTGCTTTTGATATAAAGTCCGGTAGATGGAGTGAAGAGGTTTTTGAAATGGTGGGGGTGCGTAAGAACCTCTTTCCTGATATTGCTTCATCTACCCATGTGGTTGGAAGAGTTAAAGCGTCTGTAGCGAAAGAACTTGGTTTGCCTGAAGGTGTCCCTGTTGTTAATGGTGGTGCAGACCATGCGGTTGCGGAGATAGGAGCAGGTATGTTGCATAGAGGGGATGCTGTGAGTGTTCTTGGTACGGCCGGGGTTGTGGCTGCCTGTAGCTCTGAAGCTATCAAGGATAGAAGGGTAGTTTGCTGGCGTTATCCCATAGATGGTTATTGGGATATCTTGGGGATAACCCAGACTGCTGCTTCGAGTCTGACATGGTTTAGAAATGCGTTTGACCCTGATGCGTCTGCAGAGATATTTGAGCATTATTCAGAGCTGGCGAATGAAATTGATGAGGGCTCAAATGGATTGATATTTTTGCCGTATTTAATGGGCGAAAGAACGCCTCATTGGGATTCAGATGCAAAGGGAGTTTTCTTTGGTGTAAAGATGATGCATACAAAGGCCCATTTCATAAGGGCCATAATGGAAGGTGTGGCTTATTCCATAAAGGATTGTGTTGAGGTGATGGAGCAGAATCTGGGAGATATTGGCGATATCAGGCTTATTGGAGGTGGAAGCAAGAGTGATGTGTGGAGGAAGATATTGTCAAATGTGGTTGGAAAGAGGTTGCTTATTCCTGAGGTTCAAGATGCAGGTGCTATTGGAAATCTGATACTTGCAGGGTTCTCTATGGGCTTTTTAGGAGATGTAAGAGATGCGGAGGCCCTCATAAGGTATCAGGTAGAGCTTTATCCGATGGTAGAGAAGGTCAAGTTGTATGAGAGGCTCTTTAATTTGTATAGGCAGATATATGGTGCAACAAGAGATATAATGCATGAGGTTCCCTGAAGTGGCCAGGGAGGAGAGGGGGTAATGGCTATGAAGGAGGCCATAAAGGAAGGTATGATGAGTGAGAGGATAGCGCGTCTCAGGAAGCGCTTTTCGGATACGGTGCCGGAAATATGTCCTGAGAGGGCAAGGTATTTCACAGAGTCTATGAAGAGGACAGAAGGTGAACCGATTGTCCTTAGGCGGGCAAAGGCATTTTACGAAGTGCTTGATAAGATGACAGTATTTGTTGCTGATGACGAGCTTATCATTGGTAATCAGGCGAGTAAACCAAGGGCGGTTCCGGTCTATCCGGAGTATTCGTACGAATGGTTGATAGAGGAGTTCAATGGTAAGCCATATCACTTTTACGAGAGACCTGCGGATAAATTCTACTATACGGAAGCGGTTAAGAATGAAATCTTTGAGATAATAGACTACTGGAAGGGAAAGACATTATTTGAGAATCTCAGAAGATATCTACCAGAGGAATACAGAAATGCGTGGGATGCAGGGGTTACCGATACAACATGGGTTTCTATCTGCGGGTTTGGAAATATCATACCTGATTACAGGTGGGTGCTGGAAGAGGGTTTGAATGGTGTTATCAGGAAAGCCAAAGAGGAGTTAGGGAAACTTAATCTTGCAGAACCCGGGGCTGTGAAGAAAAAATGGTTCCTTGAAGCCGTAATTATAGGGAACGAGGCAGTTATCAACTTTGCAAACAGGCTTTCTAAGCACTGCCTGGAGCTTGCGGAGAAGGAGAATAATCCTACTCGTAAGGAAGAACTTTTGGAAATGGCCAGAATTTCCAGGAAGGTACCAGCTGAAGGGGCTACTACGTTCTGGGAGGCACTGCAGAGTGTATGGATAATACTTCTTACCGTTCATCTGGAGTCAAATGGACATGCCATCTCCTTGGGTAGGTTTGACCAGTACTTGTATCCTTATTACAGGTCAGATATAGAGGCAGGGAGATTGACAGAAGCAGAAGCACTGGAGCTGATAGAGGCGTTCTATATAAAGACCAATGAGCTGAATAAGATACGCTCTTGGGCAGATACTTCCGTGTTTACTGGTTATCACATGGCAATAAATCTCACCATAGGTGGCCTGACCCCAGAGGGGAAGGATGCAACAAATGAGCTTACTCACCTCTCTCTGGAGGCATGCCGTGAGCTGAGGCTCCCTACACCTTCTGTCTCTTTGCAGGTCTCCAAGGTGACAACAGATGAGCTTCTGGATAAGGCACTTCAGGTCATTCAGGAGCATGGAGGAGGGCAGCCTGCACTTTACAATGCTGAGGCGTTTATAGAGGCATTGAAGGTCTTGGGCATACGAGAGGAAGACCTCTACAACTATGCTCAAGACGGGTGTATAGAGGCTACTATACCTGGAAAGTGGGATTTTGCTGCAAAAGGGGCATGGCTTAATGTCGCTAAGATACTGGAGCTTACATTGTATGGTGGTAAAGACCCATTGACAGGAAAACAGCTTTATAAGACTGAAGGTACACTTGAAACCTTTGGCTCAATGGAAGAACTTATGGATAGCTTCAGGAAGCAGCTCCATCACTACATAGAGATGTCGGTGGCGTTAGACCACATGAACGATGAATTCCACCGTATGATGGACTTAAATGCGTTCAGGTCTTCTCTTATACATGATTCTATCGAAAGGGGACTTGACCTGATAGAGGGTGGAAGTATTTACTCTGCAGATGGTGCACCTGTTGTAGGAGTGATGACTGCTGCTGATGGGTTAGCAGCGATAGAGCAACTGGTGTTTAAAGAAAAGCGCATAACTGGTAAACAATTGCTTCATGCGTTGAAGACTAACTTTCAGGACGACTCGACAGACCCGACTGGAGACGAGATAAGACAGCTTTTGCTTCGTGCCCCTAAGTTTGGAAATGATGACGATAGAGCAGATAAGTATGCAGTTGAGATTACAGACACTATAGGTTACAACTACAGATATAAGTTCAAGAATTCCCGTTATGGCAAAGGACCTGTTCCGGGAAGTTATGCGTTGAGCCTGAGTTCTGTTACGGGTAATGCTGCCTATGGTAGGTTTGTGGGGGCTACCCCCGACGGACGTTACGCAGGTAAACCTGTAAACAATGGTATATCTCCGAGTAATGGTGCAGAGAAGGAAGGCCCTACTGGCGTTATAAACTCTGTAGGAAAGTTGCCGAGTAAGTGGTTTCAAAAAGGAGCTATCCTTAATTTAAGGCTTGCAAGTGGTGTTCTAAAGACAGAAGAGGGCAGAAAGAGGGCTATGGGACTGGTTCGGACACTATTTGATAAGATGGGTGTTCATATACAGTTTAATGTGGTAGATACAGAGGTCTTGCTTGATGCAATGAAGCATCCAGATGAGTATCAAGACCTATTGGTAAGAGTAGCTGGGTATAGCGCTTATTTTGTTCCACTCGATGAAGACCTGAAGTGGGATATAATAACGAGGTCTCTATTTGACCTGTAAGGGTTGCTTAAAGGGGTAGAATGTGGCCAAAGGTGTAGTATTTAATATAGAAAGATTTGCAACAAAAGATGGACCGGGTATTAGGACACTGATTTTCTTGAAGGGTTGCCCACTCAGGTGTATATGGTGCAGCAACCCTGAGTCTCATAATGCACAGCCTGAGATTTTATGGTATCCTACCAAGTGTCACGGTTGCAATAGGTGTTTGGAAGCATGTCCGACAGGTGCTATAACATTAAATGAAGAGTTTGGACTGTATCTGGACCCATCTAAGTGTGTTATGTGTGAGGATTGTGTTAAGGTATGCTATTACGGTGCACGTGAGGTGGTTGGGAGAGAAGTTACAGCGGAGGAGATATGTGGAGAAATTCTTAAAGACTTGCCGTACTTCCTGCGGAGTGGAGGTGGTATAACCTTCTCAGGAGGTGAACCCTTACTGCAGGCAGATTTTGTGGTGAGTGTGTCCGTTTTATGTAAGAAAAAGGTAGATATAACAGTTGCAATTGAGACTTCTGGTTATGTAGGGTGGGATAAAGTGCAAAGGGTGTTACCGGTTACCGATATTCTATTTTTTGACCTGAAGCACATAGACCCGAGTGAGCACGAAAAATTGACAGGTAAGACGAATAAACTAATATTGGAGAATCTCAAGAGACTGAGTTCTATATCCTTTCCCGTTATTATCAGGATACCTGTTGTACCGACTCTTAACGATGACAGAGAGACCCATAAGAAGATGATAGGATTTGTTTTGAGCCTGAACAATGTGGAAAGGGTGGAACTATTGCCTTATCACAGGTTAGGCGTTACGAAGTATCAGGGACTTGGAAGAAGGTATCTTCTAAAGGAATTGCCTGCCCTTAAGCCTGATGACCCTGCATTGAAAGAACTTGAAGCGCTGTGGAGGGAATCTAAGATTAATGTGAGAATAGGTACAGTTTAGGTAGCTGAAATGCTTGGGAGGATAGGGCGTTATGGTTGGAGAGAACAGGAAGTCTAAGAGGATGCATAAAATACTGGATATTCTTTCTCAGGAGGGGACTGTTAAGACAGAAGAGCTCTCCTCCAAGGTTGGGGCTTCTATTACGACACTGAGAAGAGATTTGAGTGTGTTGCAAAGATTGGGTTATATTGTAAAGGGTTATGGTTTTGTCACTCTTTTGGGAGGAAACCCTGCTGAAAATGGTTCTTTCATGAAGAGGCTTAGTATGAACAGAGAAGAGAAGGAAAAGATTGCGATGAAGGCCGTAAACTATGTTAATGAGGGCGATGTCATATTTTTAGATGAGAGTACGACGTGCTATGTGTTTGCGCAGGCGCTTGTCAGGAGGTTTAAGAAGCTCCACATAATAACGAATGCTATACATACCCTGCTCGTTTTGGCACAATCTCCATGTTTTCTTGTGGAATCTACAGGTGGCAGTTTGCTTTCACACTTTGACTCGCTTATTGGTCCGAAGGCGGAATCCAATCTCAAAGGGATTTATGCTCAAAAGTTTTTCTTTTCCTGCAAGGCACTGAAGCAAGACGAGGGAACTTTCGAACTGAACCCCTTTTCTGCCAGTATAAAACGAATAATGCTTGCCAATTCGGAGGAAAACTATCTTTTAGTTGATCATACAAAAATAGGCTCTGTTTCTCCATTCTTTTGTATAGACATAGGCGATATTCAGCATGTTATAACTGACAAAGAGGGTATAGCTTAAGTCTAATTTTGTTGTTTTAGGTTTGATTTTTGTGATTCCTCTGCCTCTTGCAGGCTGTTGTAACCTATTTTTTCGAAGAGATAGGTGTAGCTTACTTCTGCCATATTTGTACCGTTGTCTTTCATGTTTGCGACATCTTCGTGGTATAGTTTTAGTGTCTCTTTTGAGAATGTGGTAAGTTCGCACTTTAGATAGGTTTTGAATTCATCCCCTTTATTTACGAATATGTGTGGATATTTCTCTCTGAGTTCGTTCATCCACCCGCTCTCAATCTCTACAATCCTGTCTATTAGGGGATTTTCTACTGGTAGGTGCTTGTCTATGCATATGTACTTTTCTCGTAGGGGATTGGTGTTGCTCACTGATGCCATCTTCAGGTCATTCAGGTAGGACTCAAGTGTGTTTACAGATAGTGGATAGAACCTTACCATCCTCATTCTCTTAAATGTCTTTTCCCGCTTGCACTCTTCGTTTTCCATATTTATTCTTTTGAAAAAGTTGTACTCTACGTCTGCGATCTCTTTTAAGAGGCTCTCTTTATCCACCATCATCACTTCCTTTAAGTCAAGTCCCGAATCTCCTGTAAAAAGATGGCCAATCCTTTTGGTGCCTTGTTTAGAAAAGTTCTGTGTGCGATGATACCAGCATCTGAACCTTAGTTTTGTTAACTTTACAACTATAACTCAGGCCGCCTATTTTTACAGGAATTTATAAGACATACCAATCCTTCACAAACTGCCAGTGTTTATCAGGGTCTTCAAAGATAACCTCATTCGCATCAAAATATTCCGGATCGAATTCTCCTCCTACCCACTCCAGCAATTCTTTGTGTCTCTCATGGTTTGGATCTCTTATAGCTTCTAAAAATTCCTTGTACCCCCAAACCCCTCCGCAGTCTTCGGGTGGACATGCCCTTTTTCCAGCAATGCATATGGGATATTTAATATTTTTGTCTCGAGGAAGTATCTTTTCTAACTGTATCTTGTGCTCCCAACCATCCCCAAAGTCATAGGTATAATTTGCTATTCTATTTTCCATGGAAAACCAGTTAGCAATCTTTTCTCTGCGACCTGAAAGAATCAGCCACCGAGAAAAGTCGTCTTCCTCACTTGGAATTCCTATTCTCATTATCCATCCTCTGGAAGGATCGGGCATCTCAAATTCATGAAGGTGACAACCAGACCAGCCCATAGCATCTTGAATAGCAACATGTAAATCCCAGAATGTATATGTTTCTGGAACCTGTATTCGCCGCCAGATTGGTGGTCTAATGCCTTTCAATGAAATCTTGAACTGGTATACCTTACTAAATCTCTTTTTCATTAAACTCCCTCCTGACAGTAGTGTTCAGTGAGTTGTAAATCAATTATTACACAACTGGTAAAAGATTTCAAGAGGATGATTAAGGAGGTGTATCAGCAGTTATCCCCACCCAGTTGTTTACTTATACCTTTATGCCTTTGATTAGAAGGTGATTGGGGAGTGAGAGAGAATGATAAAAGAGGGTAATACAAAAAAGTTGACATTAGCTATTCTTGACAGTAATTGCGGTGATGATATAATGTATATACTAAAACAATATTTTTGGAAAGGGGGTTGGACAATGAGAAAGGTTGCATTAATTCTGGTTGGAGTGATGTTGGTTTCATTGCTGGGCTTTGGGATTGGTTTTGCAAAAGTGAAGTATATCGTTATTTCTACGGGTTCCACTGGAGGGACATTTTATCCTGCGGGTAGCATAATAGCCAGTACTTTCAATAAGTATCTCAAAGCTACCGGCTATAAGTGGTCTGCCCAGACATCCGGGGGTAGTCTTGAGAATCTTGCCATGCTGAGCCGTAAAGAGGTGCAGATGGCGATTGCGGGTAGTGCACCAGCTTCTTGGGCATACGCTGGTGTCAGGAATTTCAAGGGCAAACCTGTCAAAAACATAAGGTATGTAACTGCATTATGGCCGGAGATGACGCAGATAATCTACAGGAAGGGTATAGGCATCAAAGGATGGAAGGATTTAAAAGGCAAAAAAGTTTCTGTTGGACCTGCTGCGGGCTCGCATTTTTATATGAAGATCCTTCTAAAGGCAATTGCAGGACTAACATTTAAGGACATTGTTCCAGAGTACATGGGATATGGTGATGCAGTACAGGCGCTTGAAAACAGGCTTATAGATGCAGCATACTTAGCTGCAGGAATACCAACGTCTGCAGTAGCTCAGGCATACGCAGGTAGAGTCCCTGTAGATATGCTTGAGATATCTGATGAGGAGTTGGCAAGATTGCATAAGATGGCTCCTTTCTATGTGCGCGGTATAATCCCGAAAGGGACCTATCATGGTCAGAATAGAGACCTAAGAGTGGCGGCAAATCCGTGTGCTCTCATTGCACAGAAAGACCTGCCTGCTGACATAGTGTATAAGATGCTTGATGCGATGTATATCAAGGGACTTGCTGATATGAAGAAACAGCACCACGCTTTGACATTCCTGAGCTTACAGAATGCAGTGAGGGTTGGAGGTGTTCCCTTCCATCCCGGTGCTGTGAAGTTCTACAGGGAGCATGGCATAAAGGTGCCTGAGGATTTGATACCTCCAGAGATGAAGTAGAAGTCTGCATCTAAATCAGGGGTGGTATGTGCTCTATACCACCCCTGAGCTGTTTGTAAACCCTATAAGCAGGAGGATATTATGCAGGGGTCAAAATTAACCATAGTAACGGAAGGGAATTTGCGGAACTTGAGTGGGAATGTGGCTTTATGGGCCCTTTTGCTTGCGGTTTTTACTTCTGTACTTCATATATGGATGAACAGCATAGGGCTTACTACTGTTATTAAGAGGAATATTACCCATATAGGGTTGCTTATGTCGCTTGCTTTTCTTTATTACCCTGCAACGTCTAAGTCTCCAAAAGATAGGCCTTCATTGTTGGACTGGCTATTTTCTGCATGGGTGCTTGTAATCGTTGTGTATTTTGCTTTGAGTTATGATAGGATGGTCAGGAGCTTGCTTAATCCAAATCTTATGGACTACATATATGGTGTTACACTTATGCTCCTTGTTGTTGAGGCGTCTCGGAGGGTGGTTGGCTTACCTTTGACTATATTCTCGGTGTTCTTCGTGTTTTATGCCTATTTTGGGCCTTATTTCCCAGAGCCGTTTTCACATCAGGGATATAGCCTTAGGAGGATTATAATCCGTATGACTATGACGGACGAGGGTATTCCCGGTATAGCTGTTATGGTTTCTTCATCGTATGTCTTTATATTTGTGCTGTTCTCGAGTTTTTTGAGGGCAAGTGGGGCTTCAAAGCTCTTTAATGACCTTGCGGCCGCTCTGGCAGGCACTAAGAGGGGTGGCCCTGCCAAGATGGCAATCATTGCAAGTGCGCTGACAGGTACGATAAATGGCAGTTCTCAGGCAAATGTTGTAACCACTGGCAGTTTTACCATACCTTTAATGAAGGAAACCGGATATAAACCGTACTTTGCAGGTGCAGTAGAGGCAATAGCTTCTACTGGTGGAATCCTGATGCCTCCCATCATGGGTGCTGCAGCGTTTATTATGAGTTCGTTTTTGGGATTACCCTATGTAAAGATTATGTATGCGGGTTTTATCCCTGCAATACTTTACTATTTTAGCCTTTACAATATGGTGGACCTCGGTGCAGTGAAGTGGGGGTTAGAGGGGATAACCAGAAGTGACCTGCCGGATGTGAAAACTGTTCTGAAGGAAAGGGGACACATGGCTATTCCTCTGATTTTCCTTATAGGAGCACTTGTTATGGGCTTTAGTCCTATTATAAGTGCGCTTATTGGAATTGTTATTATAATAGCTATTAGTTACCTTCGCAAGAGCACAAGACTTTTAGCAAGAGATATAATAATGGCCCTCAATGAAGGGGCTATAGGTTCAATATCTATAGCAGTAGTGTGCGCTATAGTGGGTTACATAATAGGGGTTGTGGGGATGACTGGTCTTGGGCAGGAGATAGGTCAAAACATTGTAAAGTTTGCACATGGACACCTGTGGCTTACGCTCTTTCTGTGTATGATAACCGCGATAGTGCTTGGAATGGGATTGCCTGCTGCTGCATGTTATATAATCACGGTGACGGTTGCAGCGCCTGCGCTTATCATGATAGGGGTTGACAGGATGTCTGCACACTTCTTTGCCTTTTACTTTGGGACTATGTCTGCGGTGATCCCACCGGTTGCGCTCACATCTTATACGGCAGCAGCAATTGCAAAGGCTCCACCTACAAAGGTGGCACTTACAGGCTTTGGTATAGGTATAGCTGGCTTTATTCTGCCGTATATGTTTGTGTATAACCCTGTTTTACTCTTGATAAATTTCAGTTGGAGTGCCTTTATCTGGGCGTTGTTAGGAGCGGCCGTTGGCTTGTATTCTATGGCAATAGCCGTAATAGGTATTCTAAAGAGAAAGATACCTCTTTATCAGAGAGGGTTATTGGTCTTTGTTACACTCCTTATGGTTCCAGACCACCTGTATTCGAGACTTGTAGGCTTTGCGCTGTTTGGCGTGTTGTATGTCCTGAATAGGTATTTGGTGAGGGACGTAGGTGGGTATGTTTGATTGGGAGGTGATAGGCCGGCTGAATATGTCATATTGCTGCAGGGTGTATAAAACTTGAGGCTTGATTAGAGGAGGGGTTAAAGTGGGTAGTTTTGTAAGAAAGGGCTACATGTTGGGTGTTTTAGTGTTTATCTTGATATTTTCCCTTGCAGTTTTGGGCTATGCTGCTCCGAAAATATACAAAATAGAAGATGCCGTTGGATACCTTGAAGACATTGATAATATCCTTAATTTCACCGTTGTTTCCAACTTTGATAATGTTTACAAGGCGGAATACTATGCTGGATTTGTTGAAGGGAGGCTACTAAAGAAGTATATCGTTGCAACCAGAGATAACTTGTGGGATAGTGCTTATCTCATTGATCCGTCTCATGTGCTTGTTACTCACAAGCCGCCTTCCAGAGAGGATATAGTGTATCTGGAGGATGCAGCTATTAGGAACTATAAATACACCCTGAATTACATTCAGAGGCGTTGTGACCCTGTCCTGAGAAAGAATCTTGAGAGGCTCCTCTATAGGTTGATAGGGATATATCATGGAACAAAACTCAAATCACCAGCAAAGTTGAGCTTTGATGGTATGTGGATACCGCCCACAAACTTCTTTTCTCCTGAAGAGATGAGATTAGGGTATGAGACACCTTACCTTACATTCTTAGATGTTTACTTTGTCAATGCGTTTTTGGACCTTCTGTACCTGCCGGGTAGAGAGCACCCTTCAAAATGTTCAGCCTTTCTCAAGAAGTCTGGTAGTGAAATATACATGGCGCATAACAGCTGGTTCAGCTTCCTTGACCAGAGTATGGCCATGACCCTCTACATTAATGGAGATTATATGTCTGTTAATTCTATCTATCCCGGTGTGCTGGCTTCGTTTACGGACTTTGGCTACAACAATAAAGGGATTATGTTCACGGAAACGACTCACGACAATACATTTACCAAAGCCAGAGTAGATTCGCTGTGGATGTTCTGGAGGGGTGCTTTGGC
>JAGHAJ010000088.1 GCA_021161545.1 Synergistota bacterium
CTTGGGGAGATTGTAACTGGTGATCTCTCAAATCTTGCAAGGGTTGGGGATACAATTCTCATCGAGGATGGTATCATTAAGGAGATAGGTTTCTATGTGAGTATGAAGTTTCCTGAAGGGGCAAAAGAGGTGGATGCCGATTTCCATGCGGTTGCACCTGCAATAATAGATGTGAGACTGGATGCGGCAGGGCTTGACTGTGACTCTAACTCTGCATTTGGTATACTTTCTGCTGTTCTTCCGCAAGGAGCAGACCTCTTACCGGGTGTTATTGATGTTCACAGGACAGGCTCTGTGCTTGCACCCTTAGGCGTGTGGGGTAGGGAGTTCAAATATCACATCAATGACGAAGAGGTAGGCAAAGCAGATGTGTTAATAGGTGCAAATGGTTCTCCTGTTTCGTTGCCTTCTGGTGAGGCAATGAAGGTGCTTGATGGAGGTAAACCGATAGGTCTGTGCGCTAATGGAAACCTGAAGGTTGCTGTCTCTATTGTGAAAGAGGCGAAGCAAAGAGGCGTACTGGATAGGATATTTGTCTGTAGTGGCAGTGAATATGGGAGGACACCGCTAAATCTGTGGCTATTTCTGAGCCATCTCTGCTGGGCAGCTGGCATTACGGGGGAACAGGCAATAGCGATGATTACCGGCAATGTTGCGAAGGTGTTTGGTATGGATAAGGGTATAATAGACGTGGGTAGGCGAGCAGAGTTTATGTTCCTATCTATTCCTTATGGTAGCGAGGCCTCAGAGCCTCCAGAGACACTGGAAGCAGGGGATATACCGTCCATTGTTGGGATATTCAGGGGGATGAAGTTTTTACCCACTAACGAGGCTTTTAGGATACCAACCAAGAAGGATGAGGCGGACAAGTTGTTGGAGGACATAGAAAGCATATTTTCAGAAGACCAAGACTAAGGGGGTAGGTGGGTATGGCTGTTACGATGAAAGGTAAGCACCTGATAGACCTGCACAGGTGGACTACCGAAGAGATTGAGGAGGTGTTGAAGACTGCAGAGACACTCAAACTCGAGAAGAAACGTGGTCAGGAACACCCTATATTAAAGGGTAAGACCTTGGCAATGATATTTCAGAAGCCTTCTACAAGAACGAGGGTCTCCTTTGAGGTGGGCATGTATCAGCTTGGTGGATATGCACTCTATCTGGGTCCAAATGACCTTCAGCTTCGCAGGGGGGAGACAATAGCGGATACGGCAAGGGTTATATCCCGCTACTGTGATGGGATAATGGCAAGAGTCTTTTCTCACAACGATATCTTAGACCTTGCGCAAAATGCAACCGTTCCGGTCATAAATGGCTTATCAGACCTCTTTCACCCCACACAGGTCCTTGCGGACCTGCTCACCATTATGGAGAAAAAGGGACATTTGAAAGGGATAAAACTTGCGTTTGTGGGTGATGGGAATAATATGGCGAATTCCCTGATGTTTGGCGGTGCTAAGGTTGGTATGCATGTGGTTGTAGCATCCCCAAAGGAGTATTTCCCACGGGAAGATATAGTATCTGTTGCAAAGGCGGATGCGAAGCTCGCAGGTGGTTCTATTGCCGTAGTAGAAGACCCTGTTGAAGCGGTGAGAGATGCGGATGTCATATACACGGATGTCTGGGCGAGTATGGGGCAGGAGGCGGAGGCTGAAAGGCGTAGGAAGGCGTTTAAGTCATATCAGGTAAATTCCAATCTTGTAAAGTTGGCAAAGCCGGATGCGATTATAATGCACTGTTTGCCTGCACACAGGGGTGAAGAGATAACATCAGAAGTAATAGACAGTCCACAGTCTGTTGTCTTCGATGAGGCTGAAAACAGGTTACATGCACATAAGGCAATTTTGTCTCTACTTTTGTGATAATAATATTAGGGGTAGTTGAAGATGCAGGAGCTGTCCAAAGAGAGGCTCCAATTACTATTTGAAGAGGGGAAACTTGCAGAGCTGATACCTTACGGGGAAAGGTTGCTCAGGATATACCCGGAGGATTGTGATATCAGGTATTTGCTTGGTATGGCATACATATATACGGCTCAGTATGACGAGGCAGAGAGGGTGCTTAGCAGGGCGATTATGCTTGATGAGCACTCTCCTCTGCTTCTTGTGGCTATGGGCAAGCTTTGTGCAGAGCTAAAGGATTACAAGGGTGCGCTGTCCTATTTGAACAAAGCGCTTGAATATGCACCTGAAGACAGAGAGATTCTGTTCTCCGTTGCGTACATATATGATGAGATAGGAGATTATAGAAGCGCGACTGAGTTCTACAGAAAGCTTGTTGCGCTTTCTCCTGATGATGCCCAGGTCCACAATAATCTTGGTGTTACTATGCTGAAGGAGGGCCTTTATGACGAGGCGATGGGGGAGTTTGAAAAGGCTGCTGAGCTATTTCCTGAGTATGTGGACGCTTGGGAGAACATAGCAATCCTGGGTGGATACAAGGGGTTGCAGTCAAAGGCGGTAGATGCATGGAAGCGAGTGGTTAGCATAAGGGGTAGTTGTGAGGACTTTTTATCCTTAGGTGATATGCTATTTAAGACAGGAAAAACGCTGCAGGCTTTAAGAGTCCTTGAGCATGCAAAGAAGCTTTATCCGGACAGTGCCAAACTACACTACAGGATAGCACTTATCTACATGGAAGAAGGAAACTGGAAGGATGCACTTGATGAGCTACACCTTGCGGAGAGGCTTGGCATAGATAGAGGTCCTGATTTTTTGTGGTCAAAGGCTGTTGTTCTGTTTAGCCTTAGGATGTTTAGGGAATCACTTGAGCTCCTTGATGAGTATGAAAAGGCTGTGGATAAGCCCGATAGGGCGTTTTATGAGAAGAAAGTAAGGGTGCTTTTGCACCTGAAGATGTGGAAAGAGGCATTGGATGTGATGAAGGGTCGCGAGTTTCAAGACGAGGTTGACATGGTTTACTTCAAAGGGGTAGTCCTTTACAGGCTTGGCAAATACGAAGATGCCTTAGGGTATCTTCAAAGGGCTTATGATATGGGGATAGTGAATGAGAATGTGTGTAGGCAACTTGCAAGAGCATATGCCGTTCAGGGTAACATGGATAGCTCACTGAAGTACTGGAGAAAGTTGCTTGAAATAAGCCCTGAGGATAAGGAGGCACGCATTGCATTGAAACAGGATACCAGAGGAGAGAGAGAGCCTACTAAAGTGGTGGTTAAACCAGAGCACATAGAAA
>JAGHAJ010000180.1 GCA_021161545.1 Synergistota bacterium
CATACCCGCATATCTCACACCTGTACTTTTTCATTACTTTTTTAACCTCCTTTTGTTTCTCTTCCTCCACATAAGTAGGTGCAGTCTTAGGAGACTTACCCCTTTTGACCTCATGGTAATAAGCATAGGCCATCGGCTCACCCACTTTCAGCCTCTCTGCCTCCACAACTTCACCCACAAATATAGTATGGGTTCCAACATCAAGCTCATCCACGACCTTCGCTTCAATGTAACCAAGAGAATACTCAAGCAGAACAGGTGAACCAAGCCCACATTGCTTATACTCAACCTCTGAAAACTTCTGCACATCTCTCCCACTCTTGAAACCAAACAACCCTATAACCTTCAAAGGCACATCCCTTTCAAGCACAGAAACTCCAAAGATACCGGAATCTTTAATGTACTCGTGTGTCAGATTTTGTTTATTTATGCTTATGGCAATTCTTGGTGGGTCAGATGTCACCTGAAACGCAGTATTTGCAATCTGGCCATTTAGCCTATCACCTTTCCTTGACGATACCACATAAACCCCATAGCTAAACGCATAAAAAACACTCAAATCCATAGCCTCACCTCATACTAAAATATTATCAGTTATCCTCTCCACTTGCATTAACGCTTCTTATGACAGAACCACCAATCAAAGCAATCATATTCCTTGGTGCGTTTCGCCGCAGTTTCTTCATCAAGCGCCGGCGGAATTATCACCTCATCACCTATTAGCTCATTTTCAGGCCAGTTAGCAGGCACCGCTACACCCTCACTATCGGAGATTTGAAGGACCTTCACAATTCGTAGTATCTCGTCCATATTCCTACCAATTTCTTGAGGATAGTAAAGTATAACCCTGATACGAGCTTCAGGGTCAACCACAAAGACTGCCCTGACCGTATTGGTTCCCTTACCAGGATGAATTATCCCCAAAGCAGTAGCAACCTTCCCCGTATCATCAGCAATAACAGGAAACTTTATTTCTACATCAAGTGCCTCTTTGATCCATTGTACCCACTTAATATGAGAAAATACTTGGTCGATACTAAGCCCTATAAGCTCACATCCCAACTCTTTGAACTTCTCATACCTCTTTTGAAAAGCAACAAACTCTGTAGTGCAAACAGGCGTGAAGTCTGCCGGATGACTAAAAAGTATAAACCACTTACCTGCAAAGGCACCTGGTAATTTCATCTTTCCATGAGTGGTCTGAACCTCTAACTCAGGAAACTTATCCCCCAACAACGGCATTTTCCCTTCCATCTTTGCTTCCCTCCTCTCAAAGTTGAAACCATTTCAATCCGGCTTCAACTTTAGTATAACACACCTCATATCAAATAGCAAGAAGTTTTTAAAACTACAGAAACTCAAGCGACTTAATTCACAATTATGCTACAAAACAAACTTCAAGCTGGAAAACTACCCATTACCAGCTTTCTTCTGTTTCTTGGCTAAACACTCCTTACATACCCCAGTAAAGTATATTTGGATATCTGTAATCTGATGTCCATCTATCTCGTTTACATCAAATAGCTTTTCATCTACAAAGATATCGTATATCTTCCCACACTCCAAACACCTGAAATGTGCATGAGGTTTCTCAACAAAATCGTATCTTGCCTTGCCTTCATCCGTTATCAATTCCTTCAACACGCCATGCGAGACAAAGAAACTCAACACATTATAAACAGTAGTTCTGGATAAAGATGGAAGTTTATCCCTCAAGTCTGTGTAAATATCGTCAACCGTGGGGTGAGACCTATTGCCACGCATATAGTGGAGTACTACCGCCCGCCGATAAGAAGGTCTTAGCCCCCTCTCAAGCATATACATCCTCTCTTTTTCCAGCGAATCCTTAGGTAAGATATATCTTCTCTTTTCCATCAGCCCCTCCTTCTCCCACAAACACTTAGGGGATATTAAGTCTGTTTACCAACTCCTCTGTTGGTATGCCATCTTGAGTCCATCCCCGTAATCTATAATAATCCTCTTTTAGCCTATCAAAAGGCTCTGGCGTTTTACCAATCCTGCCTCCCTCCTTCGCTGCCCTTCTCATCTTCATCGGCAACTTGTCATCCTCGGCAGTATATCCATCTCTGAGATTAATCAACCGCTGAAGGTTAAATATCCTCTCACCCGCCGTTACAAGCGTGTTTACATCCCAATCCAAGCAAGTTACAGCGTTAAACAAGTTCTTCACATCGGTAAGCGTCATCGCATTAGCATCCATCATAAAATCACACACAGAAAGGCTGTTATAAAGGGCATTTACATTCTGCGCTATGATCGCAAGCTTTGGAGCAAGCTCCATATCAAACCTATCCGGTTTTTCTGCTATACCAAGTTCTGGGTATGTAAGCCCTGCACATATCGTATGCGGATTACCTCTCTGGTGACATGCACCTCTTGTCCCTGTAGCATAATTTATTGCAAGAGCAAAAACAGCACGAGGGTCATGCGCAGGATAATCCAAGCCCTTGACTTCCACCACCCTATCCATCGCTTCTTTGCCTATCTTCTGAGCTGCTGCCTTCACACCATCTTTAAACAACTCTCCTACCTTACCCTCTCCAAGTGCTATATCCTTAACAAGCCTTAACATAATCTCACTATCTCCCCATCTCACTTCCATACCTATATCACTCTTCTTTATTATACCATGCTCATAGATATCCATCAAAAAGCCTATAGCAGCACCTACAGATATAGTATCCACTCCATATCTGTTTAGAAGTTCACCTGCATAGGCCACAGCCGTCAGGTCATCTATCAGTAAATTACTACCCAGCATTGCAACTGTCTCGTATTCAGGTCCCACGGTTTCAATATTGTAAGGTTCAGGTATCTTAATCTTTCTATGGCACCCCACAGGGCAATTTGTACACGGCAAAGGCCTTGCCTGAAGAAACTCCGTATAAAACGGTGCACCTAATCTTTTAGCTCCCTCTTTCCATGTATCAACATCCCAGTATTTCATTGGCAAATCTCCTATATCTTCAACATAAAGCATACCATTGACCGTTCCGTTTCTTCTGGTCTCAACCTTCCCCTTTATAATCCTCCTCGTAATGTCCCTCACAAGTTCCCTTAACGCATCCGTATCATACACACTCACATTTCTGCTCCCAATTACCACGATAGCTTTTAGTTTCTTACTACCCATAACTGCACCTGCACCACCACGACCACAAAAGCTGTGAGCATCAACCACAATATTCGCCATGCGAACGAGTCTCTCTCCAGATGGGCCTATAGCAACAACCCCCACTCTCTTGCCACCATACATTTCTTTCAGGGTATATACCGTATCATATGCATCACTACCCCATAGATCCGATGCATCTATTATCCGCACATCACCGTCGTTTACCACCACATAAACCGGTTTCTCCGAGCTACCTTCAACAATTATAGCATCAAAACCCGTTCTCTTCAGAACAACACCAAAGTCAGCAGCACCTGCAGTATCAAGGTGCGTATTTGTAAGGGGAGACCTTGTTACTACACTCCACTTACCGCTACCGGGAATGTTATATGCC
>JAGHAJ010000095.1 GCA_021161545.1 Synergistota bacterium
AAGGATTTCTCCGATAGCGTTGCTCTTAAGTTTGTGAGGGATATTAAAGAGATGGCCAATAAGGAAGGTATTGACGAACAGAAGGTAATGGAGGTTGTGTGGAAGGTTGTGTCGAATGCAGTTTCCCAGTGAGGGTGTGTTTCTTCTGTCGGCTGAATTTGTTGCCTGTGGTCCTCTTAAGAATAAGAAGGTGGATTTTTATCCCTTCTGTGTTGTGTATGCACCTAACGAGGTAGGTAAGACATACATGGTAGAGGGCATAGCGAGGACGGTGTTTGGTAAAAGCGCTGGGATAAAGAGCAGGGAAGGATGCAGTTATGTGGGCGTTGAGCTGCTTGTGGACGGTGAAAATAAGAGGCTTGATATAGATAGCGGTGGTATAGCTCTGGACGAGGAAGTTGCAAGGCTTTCCGTCATCAGGGCAGGTGACAGTAGTGTGGAACTCGGGCAGCTTGAGGCTATTCTGTATGGAAATTCACTTAATAGGTTGATTTCGGCAGTCAAATCTCTGAAGTCAAGGGAGCCAAAGGATGAATTGACCAGATACATAGAAGAGGAGCGTCTCCTTTCGCAGATAGAAAATGGACTCTTTTTGTCTGGTGAGAGTGCAAGGAGGCTCTTTGAGATAGAGGAGGAAATAACTTTTTTAGAACGGGAGTTTGAAAGGTATAAGGGCTCCTTATCACACCTGTTTTTTAGAATGCAACGGAGATATGGCGAGGTGGAGAAAGAGCTTTCAAGACTTCGAGATGCAGACATAGAGGGTGTGGTTTCTCTGGTGAAGGAGTACGAGTTTCTGTTGGGAAGATTGTCTGAGCTGGAGAGCGAAAAACATTCTGTTGAAAAGGAGTATTGCAGATTAAAGATTGCTGGTGCAGGTAAGAGGTCTGCTGCCGTTGTTGGTTATTTTGGATTTTGCGTATCCGTGGTGGGAGCTGTTATCATCTTTATGTCCTACTATGGAGTCTTGGGGGGATTTGTCCCGTGGCAACCCGTTGGTGGTGTGCTATCTGTAGTTGGTGCGGCTATCTCTGCGTTTTTTACCAGAAGGTCGAGGAGTTGCAGGACGCAGGTCAGGGAGTATGAGAGGAAGTATGGTGAAAAATTTATCTCTGTGGAAGGAGATAGCTCTGCTGATGAACTTTACATCAGACTTCGCTCTATCGATAAGGAGATAAAGGGTAGCATGTTGAAGCTTGAACAGGTAAAAAGGAGCGTGGAGGTGTGGCTTGAGGGTTTGGGTATTACCGATTTTACCCCTGATAGGTGGGGTAAAATTGTCCTGGAGTTGAAGGAGCTGGAGGCACGACTCCTTGAGGATAAACAGAAACTTCAGATGAGACTTTCTGATATACAGGATATGGGGGTTGAACCTCTGGATTTTGTGGATGATACCATGTGGCACGAGCAGTGGAATTATGAGCTTATGGAGGCTTATGGTGAGATTACTGGAAAACTCAGAGAGATAAGAAAGAGACTAATGGAGCTGAAAGAGGAGAAAAGGAGAGTGGAAGACGGTGTAAGGGAGTTGAAGGTGAGACTTGAGGGAATGATTGGAAATCCTATCGGTGAGGATATGCTTTCTGTGAGAAAGGCGTTTTACGATTTTTATGGAGGTGTGAGGTCTAAGATAAAAGAGCTTGAAGCACATTGCTTTGTTAGGGAAAGGGGTATGGAGCTTCTTGAGAGGTATAGAGCTGATGCAGTGAACAGGATTAAGTCTGCTTTGCATGAGATAGCGCTTCCCATGGTGCAGAGGCTTTCTGATTATAGTGGATTGGATGTTCGTAGGAAGAAGGGAAGGGCTAAGGGTGTTGAACTCCTTTTGAGCAAGGAGGGAGCCAACTATTCAATTGAAGAGCTGAGCACAGGTATGTCTGAACAGCTCTACCTTGCCGTGAGGCTTGGGGTGGTTGAGAATAAGAGCAGGAAGAGGGGTTTTTTCCTTCTGGATGATGCCTTCCAGCATACAGACTGGGACAGGAGAAGGATTCTTGTTGAGGAGTTAAAGGAGTTTTGTAATCGTAAGTGGCAGGTGATATACTTTACAATGGACTATCATATAAGGGCATTATTTAAGAGACAGGGAGCGGTTGTGATAGACTTATAAAGATTAAAGGGGGAACACCAATGGCTTTCAGGAGAGGTGTAGGGGTTGACCTTGGAACATCTACGGTGCTTGTTTATGTGAAAGGTAAGGGTATAGTTCTTAACGAGCCTTCTGTAGTTGCATTTGACAAGTCGAGCAAGAGGATACTTGCCGTAGGTGAAGAGGCAAAGAGTATGATAGGAAGAACACCGGGTGATATTGTGGCAGTCAGGCCAATGAAGGAGGGGGTAATTGCCGATTATGAGATAACCGAAAAGATGCTGAAATACTTTTTGAGAAAAGTCCTTGGTAGGTTTTCTCCAGTGCGTCCGAACATAATGGTGTGCATACCTTCCGGTGCTACCGATGTGGAAAAGAGAGCTGTCCTGGAAGCTGCCATGAGGGTAGGTGCGAAGAGGGCATTTCTCATCGAGGAACCGATGGCGGCGGCTATAGGTGCAGGGGTAAACATCTCCGAGGCAAGGGGTAGTATGGTGATAGACATTGGAGGTGGTACCACCGATATAGCGGTTATATCACTTGGTGGTATTGTGGTGAGTGAATCGCTAAAAGTTGCAGGGAACAACATGGACGAGGCGATTTTTAAGTATGTAAAAAACAAGTTTAATCTTATCATTGGTGAACAGACGGCCGAAATAATAAAGAAGGAAATAGGCTCTGCCATAGGGGATGAAGGTAAGGAAATGGATTTAAGGGGTAGAGACCTGATGACGGGGCTACCCAAGTCTATAAAGATAACATCTAAGATGGTTTCAGAGGCCATAAGTGGTGCAATAAAAAGGATAACAGACGGGGTGAAGATGGTGCTTGAGAGGACTCCAGCAGAGCTTTCTGCTGACATAATAGATAGAGGAATAGTAATGACGGGAGGGGGGTCTTTACTGCACGGATTGGACAGACTTATAAGTGAAGCAACAGGTATTGCAACCTATGTGGCGGATGACCCTCTTACCTGTGTGGTGAAAGGGACAGGGATGGCCCTGGATGTGATAGATTCACTTCATGGAGGGATACTATCATACTCATACAAGAGGTAGGTTGACATGATAAAAGGGCTTTATATTGCAACTTCTGGTATGCTTGTGAACTCTGCCGAGATAGATGTAAGGAGCAATAACATTGCCAATGTGGATACGGTTGGATATAGGAAAGAGAATGTAAATGTGCGGTCGTTTCCAGAGGTGCTTATAGAGAGATACAACGATAAGAAGGAATTTCCTCCGTTTTCCAAGGATAGGGAGATTATAGGGAGTATGGTGCTCTCCGCAGTTGTGAATGGGACATATCTTGATAAGAGTGATGGGCCAATCCACCATACGGGTAACAGGTTTGACCTTGCGTTGCAGGGGAAAGGTTTTTTCGTTGTTCAGGATTCAGAGGGCAATGAGTACTACACAAGGGCTGGGAACTTCACACTTGACCAAGATGGACAACTCGTTACGCACCAGGGGTATGTCGTCCTTGGAGCTGGAGGACCTATATCTGTTCCATCTGGTGCAAAGTTTACCGTGGACAACAGTGGTAATGTCTTTATAGACGGGACACAGGTAGATAGGTTGAGGATAGTGGATTTTAAGACTCCTACCTACTTAAAGAGAGTAGGTGATAATCTCTACAAGATGACCAAGGACAGTGGTGAACCTGTTGACGCGGAGGGGTATGTCGTGAAACAGGGCTATATTGAAGGCTCCAATGTAAACATTGTTTATGAGATGGTAAATATGATAAAGGCTTACAGGCAATTTGAGGCGGGGCAAAGGGTAGTTCTGACAAATGACGAAACACTCAGGGAGGCTATATCGAATATTCCAAGGATGGGTTGATATTCCTGTTAAGGGGTGGTGTGTATGATTAGAGCACTGTGGACAGCAGCTTCCGGTATGATGGCGCAGCAGCTCAATATTGATACTATTTCGAACAACCTTTCGAATGTGAATACTACTGGGTTTAAGAAGAACAGAGCGGAATTTGAAGACCTCATATATCAGACAACGGCAGAGGCAGGCACACCCGTTGCAACGGGCTTAACTCTACCCACTGGTATTCAGGTGGGTCTTGGTGTGAGGCCTTCTGCCACGCAGAAACTCTTTATGCAGGGCAACATATACCAGACTGAGAACCCGCTTGACATTGCCATAGAGGGTGATGGCTTCTTTCAGGTGACGCTTCCAGATGGTACCATTGCATACACCAGAGATGGCTCTTTTAAGCTGGATGCAAATGGTAATGTCGTTACATCTGACGGCTACTTTATAGAACCACCCATTACCATACCGCAAAATGCCACATCGATATCTATATCTCCTGAAGGTGTTGTCTCTGTGAAGGTGCCGGGACAGGTGGCGGCTCAGAATGTTGGACAGATACAGCTTGCAAGGTTTGTGAATCCGGCTGGTTTGAAGGCAGTTGGTGATAATCTGTTTAAGGAGACCGATGCCTCTGGTGCACCTATAGTTGCGAATCCGGGCACCAACGGTATGGGAAACCTGCGGCAGGGATTTCTTGAGGCATCCAATGTTCAGGTCGTTGAGGAGATGGTCAAGCTTATCACTGCACAGAGGGCGTATGAGTCTAACTCCAAGTCCATTCAAACTGCAGATGATATGCTGAGGATAGCAAATGGTCTTAAGAGGTAGCATCAGGTCTCTGGGCTTCGTCGTCTTCTTTCTTTTGCTCGGTGGAGTTGCCCTTGGTAGTGTTGTTGTTGACATCAGGGCACACTCTGATGTTGGTGGTGTTTACTACACACTTGGAGACATAGCAGACATTAGTGGAGGTACGAGGTCGCAGAGGATTGCCCTTGCTTCTTTGAGATTAGGAGTTTCTCCGCCTATTGGAAGTGTGAAGAGGGTCAGTTTTGAGGAGATAAGAAGGGTTGTTTTGAGGTCTGCTGTAAATGTGCATGAGGTAGTATTTAAGGTTCCTTCCGTCATAATGATTAGGAATGCGGGGACGAGGGTATCTGCAGGGAGGATTTACTATGCGGTGCTGAGGTATCTCTCTAAGGTGATACCTTTGAGGAAGTCTGAGTACAAGGTGAGGTTGCTTCCTGTTCCACCTGTTGTAGTTAGTGCTAAAGGTGTGACGGTTGAGGTTATAAATGGTAGAGCGGATAACTGGTTTGTGGGTGGCAAAAGATTCTTTACGGTTGGATTCTTCCATCGGGGCAGACTGCTCAAGGCGATAAGTGTAGGGGTAGAGATATCGTTTTTGCAGAGGATAGTTATTGCCAACAGGCTTATAAAGTGGAGGCAGATAATACGCTCTTCGGACATTAAAGTGTATAAGAGCTGGGTTTTTAGGTGGCATAAAGGTGTATCTTCTGCATCGCTTGTGGTTGGTAAGATGGCCGCGAGGACGATACTGCCGGGAACGGTCATAACCCAGCAGATGATAGATGTTCCACCAGTTATACATAGAGGAGACATCGTCAGGATAGTCTCCATAGTGGGTAAGATAGTGGTGGTTGCCAAGGGCAAGGCAAGGCAGAGTGGTAAGTTGGGGGAGAAGATAATAGTCAGGAATCTCACCTCTCACAGGGATGTGCAGGGAGTCGTGGTAGATGGAACTACCGTAAGAGTATACTGAATGTGGGGGGTGTATTTTGATGAGAAAAACGGCTTTTGTGATGTCGGTGGTGTTTTCTGTCTTCTTTTTGCTCTCTGTGGTTTACGCTGCTTCCCTCTGGAAGGATGGTAGTAATCTATATGCGGATAGAAAGGCTCACAGGCTTGGGGATATTGTTACGGTAATCATAGATGAAAACACGCTCTTTTCACAGAAGGTTACGACAGACAGCGAGAAGAAGGTGAATGTAAGTGGGGGACCGGGAAAGGGTCCGCTATTCAAGCTCATACCGGAGTTTGGTGTTTCTGGGGATAACAAGTATAACGGTGATGGAACGAATGAAAGAAAAGGGGAACTCAAGGCAAAAATAGCTGCCAAGATAATCAAGATATTGCCAAATGGCAACTATGTGATAGAGGGAAAACACACAATAATTGCCAATAAAGAGAAGGTGCAGATAGTCCTTACCGGTATGGTGAGAGCTGACGATATATCTTCTGATAATACTGTTCATTCCACCCAGTTGAGTGATGCAGAGATACACTATGTTGGTAAGGGCCCTCTTGGGAGAATGCAGAAGCCCGGCATACTAACGCAGATATTTAACCTGCTGTTTTAGGGGTGGTGCGAATGAAAAAAGTCTATGTGGCTTTTGTGCTCTTTCTGGTGTTGTTTCCCTCTATTTGCTTTGCAGCAGTGAGGATAAAGGATATAACTGACATTGCCGGAATAAGGGAAAACCAGATTATGGGGATAGGGCTTGTTGTGGGGTTGAAAGGCACGGGAGATAAAACTCCTATATCCTCTCAGATGATGTCTAACCTTGTAAAGCACTTTGGTCTTACGGTTGCCAAAGACCAGATAAAGGCAAAAAACATTGCTGCTGTTATGGTTACGGCGAATCTGCCTCCATTTGTCAGGCCGGGTCAGAGGATAGATGTGAATGTATCTTCTCTTGGTGATGCAAAGTCCTTGGAGGGTGGAATACTCCTTCAGACTCCTTTGAAGGCTGCAAACGGCAGGGTGTATGCTGTTGCGCAGGGTCCTTTAGCAGTTGGTGGATATCGGGCAGGTACCGGTGGTGCTACGACGCAGCAGAATGTTCCCACTGTGGGATCTATTCCGGGAGGTGCAATAATAGAGAGAGATGTCCCCACGACATTTCTCAGGGGCAGAGAGTTTACCCTTCTTTTGAGGAATCCAGATTTTAATACTGCAGCACGCATTGTGAGGACTATAAATCACAAGTATGGTTACATAGCGCGTTCGCCAAACCCGGGGACGGTAGTGGTTAGCCTTCCTTATAAGTATTTAAGGGACCCTGTGACATTCATAGCAATGGTTGGACATCTGGAGCTTAACCCTGATACGGTGGCAAAGGTTGTTATAAATGAGAGGACTGGCACCATTGTTGTGGGTAAAGATGTCACTATAGATGCAGTCTCCATATCGCATGGAAATATAACTGTAAAGGTGGATACATACACTGCCGTTTCTCAACCTCTGCCGTTTTCCAAGGGTAAGACCAAGGTTATCCACTATCCGAAGGTGTCCGTGCAGCAGGGTGCAAACAAGGTGGTGAGATTCCCTGCTGGTAGTAATGTAGGAGATGTTGTGAAGGCGCTTGCCTCCGTGGGAGCTTCACCTCGAGACATCATTTCAATACTTCAGGCGATAAAGCAGGCAGGTGCACTGCATGCGGAGCTGGTGATAAGATGAAGATAATGGGTGCGCCTTTAGATGTTAAGCGTCTTAGTAGAGAGGATAAGCTCAAGAGGCTGAAAAAGGCTGCAAAGGACTTTGAGAGCATATTCTTTTATGAACTTGTCAAGGAGATGAGAAAGACTGTTCCAAAAGATGTCCTCCTCGGGGAGGGTCTGGCAGAGGATATATTTAAGAGCATGCTTGATGTTGAATACGGTAAAGTGATGGCGCTTAACGGGAAGTGGGGGCTTGCAGAGCTGATTTACAATCAGTATAAGGATAAGGTATAAAAAAACTGGTGGAGCTGGCGGGATTTGAACCCGCGACCTTTTCCGTGCGAAGGAAACGCGCTCCCCCTGCGCCACAGCCCCACTGCTACCGTATTTTACCACAGGTATCCTTGAGTTTCAAGATGGGTTACTTCCTTGTATTTTATGGAGTGAACTACGCCGTTTTTGTACCTGTTGAGGGCTTTTATGAGGTTGCTGATGAACCTGAAGGATCGGTTGCTGATTTTTTCAGTTTTTATGATGTAAACTCTCTCTTTTCTTGAAAGTTTTTCTATTTGCTCTGAAGATGACAAATACCATATAAGAATAGAAAGGCTTCCCCACATTTTCTTTACGTTCTCAATTACTTCTTGTGAATATTTGTATGGATTTGTAAGTTCTTTGATAGATAAATTGGTTTCCTCTACGAACAAGATTTCTTTTATTGAGACATAGTCACACCTGCTTATTGATATGGTTTTTAAAGCGTGTGAGAAGTTGTCAGCAATCTCCTTAAAGTCTAAGGTTGTCCTCATATTCAAACAGTTCCTTTACTATCTTGGCATAGGTTTCGTTTAGGGGAGTTGTATCTATCAGAGTATCACTGTCTGCTTTATAGTGGTTGTAGATGGCACCGTCTTTTTCCAGCAGTCCTTGCCACACATCTACCCTAAGTTTATGCTTCTGTATGAATTTGTTAAGGCTCTCGATGAGGTAATCTGAATGGGTGGATACAAATATTTTTCTACCTTTGGAGAGTTCATAAAGAAAAGATGTCAGCTTATCTATGAACTCTGGATGTAAGTTCACCTCGGGTTCATCGATAAATAGGAACTCTCCCAGTAAGTTATATCTCAATATTAAGTAAAACCACGCTAAGGACTTCAGTCCCGAAGCTGCCCTTTCGATTATAGACTTTCTCCCTTGTTCCTGAATGTATATCCTTTCATTTTGCACGAAAAACCTTGTTTTGAATAATTTTTCGAATTCCTCAATCAGCTTGTTGTTTTTTTCGTCTGGTTGACTTTCCTCTGATGCAACTATGAATAGGTCATTCAGCAAGTCTGTGGTTGCTTGGGTTACAAGTCTCCACCCAGAATAGTATTTCTTTAGTGAAAATATGCCTTTGTAATAGTCTCCTAAACCGGCACCCTGTATATATAGGGGACTTTTGGAGATGCTTGGTGGGTTTTGACATCTGTTATTTCCTTTTTTCCCTTTTTTGGAACTGGGTTGGCTGAAGGTGTACGAGCATTTCTCTACATCCACGTGAAACCTGCACCGTTTTGCATTCCACGATACCAGGTTTTTAAGCTTTCTTATCAGGAATACATCTTTTATTTTCGACTCTATAAGTGATAAGGCTGGTTTTCCATCTCTCTGAGACCGCCACAAGCTCCAAAGAAATGAATACAGGAACAAAAACATCTGTGTTTTGCCCGACCTGTTTGGAGCTACTACTACGGTTATGTTTTCTTCTGATTTGAGCCTTGCCCTTTTGATGGCAAGAAAGTTTTCCACTTCTATGTTAATTTCCATTTTACCTCACCCTATGAGAATCCTCGAGTTATTATACATTAGACCTGCATTGTTGTCAACGAGTGGCGCGATAAGTGTTCATAGGTTAAAGTTAGGGCTTCATAGCGGTTATGTGGTCTATCTTTTCTACCTTCCATGCACTTATGTCTATTCTTTGTGTCGAATGCTACATTTGGTTTTACCAAAGTCTGGGTGTCCTGTTGGGAGGTATTTCACGCTCCATACCTCCTTTTACTCCATTGTGTTTCGTTGTCAACTGCTCGGACCATGACAGGCTTTTCTACAACCACATCGAGCTTTTCTATGAGCTTTAGCGAGTTTTTTATGTTTTTCTCTTTGGATATGTGTGTCATTATGACGATTGGAACGGTCTTCCCTTCGTGTCTCTCTATCTGCAAGACATACTTCAGACTTATGTTATTACTGCCAAATATACCTGAAATAGCAGCCAATACGCCCGGTTTGTCCACTGCCTCCAGCCTTATGTAGTATTTTGACTGTAGTTCGCTTATATCTACTATGTTTGGTTTTGTTATCCTTGGCAGAAATGAAAAACCTTTTTTCGTCTTCTTTCTCTGGTATATTGAGCGTGCTGTGTCAACAATGTCCGATACTACTGCGGATGCAGTGGGTTTGCTTCCAGCTCCTTTACCTATGTATATGGTGGGACCGGTGTAATCTCCAACCACCTCCACTGCGTTATACACCCCATCTATCTTTGCAAGTATGGAGTCTTTGGGTAACATTACCGGGTGAACTCTTAAGCTGATTCCGTCTTTCAGTTTCTCTGCTATGCCAAGGAGTTTAATCTTGTATCCAAGGTCAAAAGCGTATTGCAGGTCTCCGTAAGTGAGGTTCGTTATGCCTTCGTAATATACATCCCTGAATCTTGTATCTGCTCCGAATGAGAGAAATGAGAGAATGGCAATCTTGTGTGCAGAATCTATTCCATCTACATCTAAGGATGCGTCCTTTTCTGCATAACCAAGCGATTGTGCCTCTGTGAGCACGGTCTTGAACTCCTTTTTTTCGTTGAACATCTTTGTGAGTATATAGTTGCAGGTGCCGTTCACAATTCCACGCACCATCTTTATCTCATTTCCTATAAGGGCATCTCTGATTACCCTTATTATAGGGATACCACCGGCTACGCTTCCTTCAAAACCAACTGGTACACCCCTTTCGGATGCCAGCTTCAGTATCTCAAATCCGTGCTGAGATATGAGCAGTTTATTTGCGGTTACGACTGCCTTATTCTTGGAGATAGCGTCTATTATATAGCTTCTTGCAGGTTCGAGCCCACCTATGAGTTCTACCACGATGTCTATGGAAGGGTCTTCTATGATTTCGTAGGGTTCTTCCCCCATAGATATGCCCTCTATGGGGCTTTCCAGCTTGAAACTTCTGCTTACCATCTTTGTGACCTGCAGGGGAAGCCCTACCTTCGCCTTTAATAGCTCTTTGTGTTCTGTAAGCATGTTCACCACGCCTGACCCGACGGTTCCAATACCTATTATACCTATGTTTATGGTGTTTTCCATGCTGTGTTCCTCCTCAGCTCTTTGTGTATTTGTCTGCAACTTTGGTGGCACCAAACGCCTCTGGCTTTATGAATGCCTTAAATCCGCTACCGGTTATCATCCCAACGATGGAGTGCACCATATCCTTTGTTTTACCATTACTTCCCACATCGAGATGTATCTCTATCTCTGGTGGAGTTGCCCCTTGTATTTCGCTGAAGCCCAACAGTATCTTTCCTGCTACATTCAAACTCAGATACGCTTCATAGAATATCCTCTGATGGATCTCCCTCTTTTCTTTGTTCCTTAATTTTTTGTAAAAGTATATTCCACCTTTGCCCTTTCTGTGTAGAACAATGGCTGTAACGAACACCACATTTTCTTCGTTTTCCTGTGAGTCTGTGCCCACGATGAGCCTGTAATCACCTTCCTTTGATGCCATGTATTCTACAATCTTTTTCACTACTTCAGATATCGTTAATTTACCCCATGTAGGACTCCTAAAGTATGGGAAACTCTCATCCCCTTTCTTAGAGATTCAGCAGGAGCATCTGCAAGAGCCCTATGATAAAACCCAATATCCCACCTGCAACTTCCACAAACCTTAGCTCCTTTTTACTGACCCTTAATACGATTTCCTCGAGTTTCTTGAAGTCAAACTCGTTTACCCTATTTTCCACCATTCCCTTAAGGCTTACCTGATCCTCTAACTCCCTTACCATGCCATTTGCTATCTGTGGCAGTATTTCCCTTATCTCTTTCTTTGCCTGAGCCATTATATAGTTTCTTATCATTTTTTTGACAGAAGAAGGAAGTAATACAGGTAATCTGTCATCTATCCTATCTTTTATAAGGTAAAATACCTTTCTTACTATTCTTCTGTCAACTTTGTTCTCCTCTACTACCCTTCTTATGCTATCTATGGAGACAAGCTCACTTTCTACAACCTTTCCCACTGCTGCTGCGATTTCCTTCTGCCTCTTTGGAAGGAGCCCCTGAATCTTGAAGCCAAGGATGTTTACTGGTTTGTAAGGTCTGAATAGGAGCCTTATGGCGATGATATTTGTTATCCAGCCGATAAGGGCTCCTATTACAGGTATGAGCCATGCCTTATGACTCAATATCTGACCTATTTAGTTCCACCTCCACCCCCGCATACTCCACAAGCCCACTCACTAACAGATTTGGTTTTCTGACTCTCACTTTTACGCTAAGTATGGTGGGGAACTTCTTCAGTATCTCCTTTGCGATCCTTACTGCTAAACCTTCTGTGAGCGTGTATTTCGTCTTGAACAGTATGTCTTTTACCGTGTTGTAAATGTCAACCTCATCGACACTATGGTTAGGGTTATTGGTCTTAGAAGGTTCAGATACATCGAGAGATGCCTCCATATCCACTAAGAACTTCTGTCCAAGTTCTCTCTCTACCTCATGCCTTCCGTGGTATGCGTAAAACAGCATACCCTGAATGAAAAGCTTTCCCTTTACCATTACTGCGAACCCCCTGTTCAGAGTTTTTCCTCTACCTCTTTCAGGATAGATCTGCTTATTTCTTTTGCCTCTTTAAGAATCATTTTGGCTTCCTTCTTGTAGGAGCTTACGAACCCTTCATCCTTGATGGAGGAAATATTTATAAACACATTGTATATGGCAGACCTTATTGCAGCCTCTGCAAACAGCACCCCTACACCAACATCGCTTATTGCGTTTGGATTTCCGTTTTCTGCCATGAATTTTCCCTCTTTGAGTGTGGACAGTATCTCCCTTGCCACCTTCATTGGCACCTCTGCTGCCTTCTTGAGGGTTTCCTGCATTTTTTGTCTTCTTGCTGTCTTTTCCTCTTCTGTGTTTTTTGGCATCTTCAATGCAGCCATAAACTCGTTAAAGACCTCTGTATCCGTGTCCATGAGCTTTAGGAGGTCTCCTCTCTTTCCCTCAAATATCTTTGCTCTACCTTGCATCTCTTTCTTTACTGATTCAAACCCTTTCTTTCCTATGGTGAGATTTGCCACCATTTCGAGTAGAGATATTCCCATTGCTCCGCCGAGTGCTGCCGCTGTTCCTCCTCCCGGTGCAGGAGAATTTGATGCCAATTCATTGATAAACTCCTCAATCGTCATCTTCTTGAATTCCACGATATCCCCCCCTGTTTGTTTTTAACCTACTTTGGTTGTACAACGATGTTGTTAGGTGTATTACAGAACTCACACCTATTTCCCTTTAGATGGTACTCCTTGATAAAGTATCCATCTCTTACGATTATTGGCCTTTTACACCCCTTACAGTATGTGGCCTCTCCTTCTTCCCATGGTATGTTTCCCACATACACATAGTTCAGCCTCTTACTCGCTATCTCGTAAAATCTCTGCAATGTCTGAAACGGTGTTGGTGGATTGTTTAATTTGTGCATGGGAAAGTATCTTGAGAGGTGAAGTGGTATGTCTTTTGAGACATTGCTCAGCCAATCCACTAACTTTGCGAACATCTCTTCGCTGTCGTTTACCCCCGTTATTACGAGGTTTGTTATCTCTATGTGCGTCTTCTGGCTGGCTATCTCTATACTCCTCAAAATGGGCTTTAATCTGCCACCGCTGAGCTTTCTGTAGGTGTCGTCATCAAAGAATTTTAGGTCTATGTTCATGGCATCTATGTATGGTAGCAGCTCTTTTAGAGGCTCCTCTTCGATAAATCCGTTTGTTACAGGCACATTCTTCAGTCCCTTTTCCTTTGCAAGTTGTGCTGTGTCCCTCACATATTCATACCATATCACGGGCTCTGAGTATGTGTAAGCTATACC
>JAGHAJ010000143.1 GCA_021161545.1 Synergistota bacterium
AGCATATAAATATAAAAATATAGAGCATTAAAAATTTAAGTAATTATAAATATAAATACTTTTAACTATAAAGTAATTAAAAGTTAAAGACTTAAAGTAGTAAAGATATAAATATGTAAAAAGCAAAAACACCAATACTTAAACAACCTGACACCATCATCTTTAGGTTTGCAAAAACATAGAAAACGGACTATAAATACTTTTGTTTACCAATTGGTTAACGAAGGTAAAACACCTCAAGGTAGAACATAAAGATGATAAGCTTCACGCAAATTTTTACCTACCTCTTCTCATAAGCCTATAAACAGTCAATATAGGTTACGCTGCACTTGTTCATAATCTAGGATATATCAACAGTCATACTTTTCGATGCAGTACCTTAATGACCTATTTCTCTGCTTAGCGGTTTTCAACAGAGAAATTTTTCAAGATTTCCCTGAGAAAATCTACGCGGGAAAATCTAAACTTCCGTGGTATTAATCTATTAAAGTCTTCTTTGGTCAAGGTTTCTGTAGAAGGCGGTATCTTACCTATCTTTAATTCTTTTCCAGAATCAGCATCCACGCCTGCAAGATACCAACTTTCTATCTCTTTAACTACCACAAGTATTTTACTATCATCAATACTCTCCAAACTCCCCCGAATTTCCTCTTTTTTAGCGGTTACACAAGGCGAACTGTTAACATCAGTCACATATATATAGTCCTTCCCCATACTCTGAATGGATTCGATGTATCTCCTAACATATTCAAATTTATTAGGTTTTTGAGCATACTTTATGATCTTTATATCCATATATTTTCTCCTCAGTATCGGCACTAGCACCTCCTCAAAGAACCTTTCATCATCATTGCCTTCAACAAATATATAAAGAACATTATCCATAGTCTCACCTCAAAGCAGATTCTGAATATAAAGCTCATCGATACCTATATCATTCTCCAAAAACGTTTCCACTTCCTTCTTATCAGTTACCCTCGATATTACAGAAAATCCTTTCTCATTGCGATGGGCAAGCAAGATATTCTCCAGGTCCGCATGTTTTACAAACTCTGGGTTATGCGTCGTAACGATAATTTGCTTCCTCCTAGAAGTATCCTTCATTATATCCACTACTTTAGAGATTAAGTACGGATGAATGTTTCGCTCCGGTTCCTCAATAATAAGCAAAGATTTCTTCTCAAAATATAAGGAGGTAATGAGCGCTGTTACATTTATTGTCCCATCAGAAATTAGGGAAGCAGGTATATATTGAGTAGTAAAATAGTTCTCCCGTAGTTTAAATAACAGGGATTTATCTGCAAGTTTTTCTACATCAAGATCTTCCACGAAGGGCAAGAGTTCTTTCACAAGGTTAAAAAGCCTCCTGCTTTTTTCTTTATCCTGCAGGATGTCCCTAAGTACAATAGACAAGTTCTCTCCATTTTCTTCCAATTCTGCCTTACCAGTAATAGGATAAGCCTTCTTAGGTAACTTTGGGTCAAAATCGTGTATAGAAATATCATTAAAAATTTCTTTCACCGGAAAAGGTATAAGAAAGTAGACTGTTTCAAGAAGAAGCTTATCAGAGGACAGTTCAACATCATCCATAAATGGCGGAAAAAAGATATCTCCCTTTTTAAGGAATCCTCCTTTAGAAATGCTGACCTTTACCTTCCCATTGCTATGAAAAACTTCAATACTCCCTTCTTCTACTACTTCTCCTTCTATAGCCTTCCCTTTTCTCCTATCCAGCTTAACTACTTTAAACTTTATAACCAGCTCATCCCGAATAACCTTGAAACCGGAACCCCTCTTATGAAACCTCAACGAGAACCTATATATTATTTCATCTGTTTTTATCGCCATCGGACCTTTACTTCCTTCTCGTTCTATTATAGCTCTGAATTCTCGGTCAGAAGATATCCTCAAGTGTAAATCCTTAGAGGCTCCAATACCGATGTTACGAAGATACTCAACTCCTCCCTGCATAGATATTGCATTATATAAGCCAGAGCTCGCTATATCTCCCAGGAATCTGAAAATGTCAACAAAATTGGATTTTCCTGAAGCATTAGGACCTATTAACACGTTAAACTTACCAAGCTCGATATCCAGGTTTTCAAAACTCTTAAAGTTTGCTGCTTTTACTGCCTTTATACTCATTTCCTAACCTCCCACACAGTAACACAGAAATTTTTAACCAACTCTCGAATACCTACATCCAATAGAATAATTCTCGCTCTCACTGAAATGAAAGACCTCATACTTCCTAAGACACTACTGCACCTCTTACAGGCACAAGTTTAGGATAACCCATCTTTTCACCCACAATACAAGTAGCTCTTCGTATCACCATATTGAAACAAAAGACAACCAGCACAACATTCCTTAATTATATTTTAACACAGGACCCGCCTGGGCAAATAAAAGGGAAATAAGGTAATGTAAGGAGTAAATTTCTCGAACGTATAAATGCAAAATGGCAATAGATTAAGATATATGTATGGGAAATATAATCCTAGCCACGGGCATCAAACATACGGATAAAGTAGGCACGTTAAGCCTTTTCATTTGAGATGTAATAATATCCTGCCAATCTACAAAAGGTCAATAATCTTTAAGTCTACTCCATGTGTTGAGAGTTTCCATATCAATAGTGAATGTAGCGTTATCCCGCAACCTCAAAGCCATTATCATGCTAGAGCCCACCTGATAGACCTTATAAATAACACCATTTTCATCCTGGTAGTTACCATCTATCTCAGCATTTCTACCGTCTTTCTCCTTCTTCCTTGTCCTTTCAATCCTCTTAAAACTTAGAACTTTGCTCTTACTATTGTAACCCAGCTTTATATTCAGTTCTGTCGTGCGGTTTATCTCATCCACAGCAAGCTTAACCTCACGATACACGTGAGAAGGAAAGGCCTGCTGAATACCTAACTTGTCACGCAGTCTTAGAATGTTTGTACGATATACATTTCTATCCTCAAAACTCTTAACGAGAATCTCGTACAATCTTGAACTTACGGGTTTCTTGAACTGCATAAACTTTATAATATCAATGTGCCGCACGTAATTTGTCTCACGGAGCCAGTCAACCAGTCTCTTGCTCAGCCGTATTCTCAACTTTCCAGAATCGTCTTTTTGAACATCATCTAAGTAGTGGAATATTGCTGATACATATTCACCATCCTTGTAAAAACTGCCTTGAAACCGTATCGTCGTAGCTGCTAATCTCTCAAGGCCCTTTTCTACCCTTTCATAGCGCCAGCTTGAACGAGCGCCAAAGAGTCTTTTACAAAGCTCGTAACGCGTAGTCTTCACTTCATACCCTTTATCTCCAACCATATCTAGCAATATATAAAAAAGTGACTTATCAATTTTATCTGGAAGTTTATCAATGCTTATATCGGCACTAAGAGTATAAGTACCACGATTAGTTTCTATTCTTATATATTTACACACATTACAACTGGGTGTCCATGTAGGGTATTCTAAAAAATTAATGTCCTGCCGCACAAGCGTCTTATTTCTTCTACTTCTTCCATCCTCATAATTGCAACCCATGTTTCCACCTTCTTAGTTCTTAATGACATTTTGCAAAGATTATACCATATACCAAAGCACACATAAATATGCCATTTCAGCATCAAATATTGGACTTACAAATCAACACTATCATACTATTGACATTATGCAAGTAGAGTTAAAGATGCAACAATACAGATAATACCTGACATAACACTACTTATCCACAATCACATATATTAGCACTATTGTATAGTGCTAATCTGAACCAGAAATAGTGCTAATCTGAACCAGAAATAGTGCTAATCTGAACCAGAAATAGTGCTAATCTGAACCAATCGATACCCGACGAATCCAATAACCACAAGGCTTTACGAGACCATAGAAAATATTTAGAAAGTACTTAGAAAATATTTAGAAAAAGAAGACCTACAGATTAAAATCCACCAAACCTTTACCAACTAACAGAGCTACCCAAGCTCCAAGCAACCAACCACTTCAAATAACTAAAAAAACCTACCAACTACTAATCTTCAGCACTCAACCATACATAACTCTAATGGTCCTTAACGATTATTCTGCAAGTGAAGCTATTTTTAAAGCACCAGCAGCACCAAATTGAGAAAGCACACTACTACTTGCTATACAGTATCTCTACCGTACTCCACAACATCTAAAG
>JAGHAJ010000277.1 GCA_021161545.1 Synergistota bacterium
GGGAAACTGCATTCGACACAACCTTCCACACAACCTCCATTACCTTCTGTTCGTCAATACCTTCCTTATTGGCCATCTCTTTAATATCCCTCACAAACTTAAGAGCAACGCTATCGGAGAAATCCTTCAAGACCCTTACACCATTGTGTATCTCAACACTCACACCCTCCCACAGCGATGAGACTGCACCATGCACATACTCAGAGATTTCTTTCTTGGAAGCATCAGTTATACCATCAAGACTCACTTCTATGCTTCTTACACTGTAATTTCCATACCTATCTGCAACGCCCCTGACCCAATCATCCACAACCTTCCTATAATCCCCCGGAGTTATGCAGAGCTCTTCCTTTAAGTATATACGGGCAACGTCAACCGGTATGTAATCAACCTTCCCATCTTCGAGATCAAACTCTATGATGTAGTGCAGACCATACTCGTCTTTTGCTATGGGCAGAGGAGAACCGGGATAAAACACATTATACTGCTTATCACAGCCCCTTCTATGTATGTGTCCCAGAAAGACAAACGAAGGAGAAAATATCCTTATATCATCTGCCGTCAGTGGAAAGTATGCATTCTCATAGACCCCTCTTGCCCCCTTCACCCAATCCCCGTGAGATACGAGAATCCACATCTTACCGGCAACCTCGCCATGTAGCATCTTTATGCATCCGTATAAACTCCCCCTTTCATCAGAGGGATAGGGAACAAACATAAAGGGAACACCACCCACAACCTTAACTTCAGCTTCATCTATCAAGCAGACATTAGAAGAGCCCACATACTCAGAAGACAACTTTATATCATGATTCCCTCTGATAACATAGACAGGGACATCAAACCCAGAAAACAGCTCATCCAACAGAGTATGACTCCTGACACCTCTGTCCAGTATGTCACCCGCAACAATCAGAACAGCATTCTCCGCTTCGGCTCTGCGGAGAATCCACTTCGCCACCTCATACCTCTCACCATAACCATCAATATGCCAGTCTGCTGTTATAACAACCTTCATCTGTTAAATTATAACACCCCAGAAGCACACAAAAAAGACAGAAAACCCACCCACTACAGCCAAAAAGGGCATTTACTAAGCTATCCTCCCGTATAAAGCACAAAACAGCCCCAAACTTGACATAATACCACCAAAGTGATAAAATTCACCTCAGAGAGGTTAAAGGTCAAGATAGAGCAAAATAAAGGGGGTGTGGTAATGACATCTGTTGTCGTTATTATAGGTGCTTTGATCTACATCGTAGCATACTTTACTTACGGTAAGATGTGGGAAAAGAAGGTCGTAAAGGCAGATCCAAACAGGGTTACACCGGCAAACAGACTGAACGACGGTGTGGACTACTATCCTGCAAAGACAGCGGTGCTTTACGGTCATCACTTTGCATCGATTGCAGGAGCAGGACCTATACTTGGTCCAGCAATAGCAATGGCCTGGGGATGGCTGCCATCTCTGCTGTGGGTGTGGTTTGGCAACATCTTCATAGGGAGTATCCACGACTACATGGCACTGATGGCATCTGTCAGATACGATGGCAAGTCTATTCAGTGGGTTGCCGGTAAGATTATAAGCAAGAGAACCGGTTATTCATTCGAGCTGTTCATCTACGTTGCACTGCTGCTGGTCATTGCAGCATTTGCAGCAGTTGCAGCTAAGCTCTTCGTGAAGGTGCCAGCTTCTGCCACCATATCGATGCTCTTTATACTCGTAGCACTGATTACTGGATTCATGCTCTACAAAACGAAGTTAGGGCTTGTTGGAGGAACCATCGTGGGATTGATACTGCTTATAGGCGCAATATGGTTCGGCTTCTACCATCCATGGAAGCTACCAAGAAGCACATGGCTTATAATCCTTCTAATTTACATCATCATAGCCTCGTCTTTACCAGTGTGGGTACTACTGCAACCAAGGGATTACCTGAACGCTTACCTACTGTGGACAGGGTTGATAATGGGTGGTCTTGCAATCATAATCACCCATCACGGGTTCAACTGGGCATCTTCAACCATGTTCTCACCAAACATCATAGGGGGACAACCATCTCCATTCTGGCCTACCGTACCACTCATAATTGCATGCGGTTCCCTATCAGGATTCCATTCCATAGTGGCATCAGGAACATCGTCAAAGCAGCTTGACAAAGAGACCCACGGGCTCATCGTAGGATATGCTGGAATGTTCACAGAGGGTTTCCTGTCCACAATAGTCATTGCATCCATTGGCGCATTTGGATTCATGGTGTTAAGCGGAGTTGCAAAGAAGGTTACAGGCCTGCACTTAGACCTCACAAAGCTCCAGACAGACCCAATATATCTTGGACACTACTATCTCAAGGCAGCAAGTGCAGTTGGTGGTGCTTTAGGGATGTTTGTTGCAAGCTACGGTAAGGCAGTTGGAGCTGGATTGGGCATACCTGCTGCATTCGGTAAGGTATTTGGAGCACTGTGGGTAACAGCGTTCATACTAACGACGCTCGACACATCTACGAGGCTTGCAAGGTTCGCATGGGCAGAGATATGGGAACCAATCAAAAAAGGTTCACCCGCCCTATACAAGGCAGTGGCAAACAGATGGGTGGGTTCAGCGATAGCAGCAATACTTGGAGTTGGACTTGCAGCAAGCGGGAGCTACCTCGTGTTGTGGCCAGCATTCTCAGGCGCAAACCAGATGCTTGCATCCATTGCAATGATTACGGCAGCTGTGTGGGTAAGAAATATACTCAAGGCAAAGAAGGCGTACCAGTACGCCATACTCGTGCCGGCATTTTTCCCCTGGATTACAGTAACAGTAGCGCTGATATGGTATCTAATCGTAGTAGTGCCTGTGCTGAAGTCTGCTATCCAGTATCCGGTTGGTGGATTTACAGTGTTGATGCTCATACTCAACTTCCTGCTGATATCTGACTTCACAAAGGCGATGAGGAAGAATCCAGACTTGGAGCCAATAGAATAGTTTAAGTGCCTTTAACCTCTTATTGAAGCGGGGGCTCCTAAAGGGCCCCCGTAACGATTTCTTGGAGAAAGAAGGTTGTAAAATTGACTAAAGACAAGATACGCGGCTTCTTTAAGAGCATATTCTCAGGCCTCGAGGAGAGTTCCACTTCCATCATAGAAAAAGACCTGCAGGAAACAGAAAATGTCTTTGCAATAATAACCACAGGTGCATTCATAGGTATTCCTCTACCATCAACAGGAATACTGTTAAGGATATTACCATACATGCAAAGGGAGATATTTGTGATGACAAAGAGGAGTAGAGAGATGGATGATGTGTTTGGAGAGATAGCAGGGATGTTCGATATAGACTAAGGAGGCTTGCCTATGGATATAATTTTCGTATTGGGAAAGGGTGGTGTGGGTAAAACCACTATATCAGCAGCGATAGGTGTGGGTATGGCAAAAGAAGGAAAAACCGTATTTCTGAGCTCACTGGACCCTGCACACAACCTTGGAGATGCGCTCTCCATGGAGCTTTCAAGCAGGGCTGCAAGTGTGGAAAGAGGGTTAACGGCAACCGAGATAGACACAGAATCCGTGATAAGAGAATATCTTTCAGACATGACGCAAAAACTGAAGACCACTTACAGATACCTTTCTACCTTAAATCTGGACAGATACTTTGATATTTTGAAACACTCACCCGGCATAGAGGAGTACGCAATATTAGAATCTATACAGAAGACCATCAACAACGAGAAGGCCGACATCCTCATCTTTGACACCCCTCCCACGGGTATAACGCAAAAAGTGCTTGCACTACCAAAACTCACACTCATCTGGGTAGAAAGGCTCATAAAGATGAGGAAGAGCATCTTGAGCAAGAGACAGATGATAAAGAATGTCAGAGGAGAATACTCTGCGGTTGTGGGAGACGAAACCATTGAGCTACCAACAGAAGAAGACAAAGACGACATAATGACAGAGCTGAAAAAATATGGGAGAGAGCTGCATGAGATAGACAGCATACTCTCATCTCAAAGGGCGACCGTGTATATAGTGACACTCCCGGAAGAACTCTCGTTGTTTGAGACAGACCGCATACTCAGATTTATGAAGGAGTTCAAAATCCATGTAGGTGGTATATTCCTGAACAAAGTCCTGCACATAGACAACCCTCCAAGAGAGATAGCCGGAAAGCTCAAGGAACAAGAATATGTAATATCGGAGATGAACAAAAGGTTCACAGGCATAAAAATAACGGAGATACCGCTCCTCGAAAGCTCACCAAGGGGCACAGATGCCTTGTATCGCCTATACAAGGGACACATAGAGGAAGGGTTGTGAGTTGCGATACACGGACAAGGAGGTTTTACAGAGGGTAACGGAGGTCCTCTCAACCATAAAGGAACCAATTACATATATGGACATCGTCTCTGCTGGAATGGTCAGGAAGGTAGAGGTAAATCAGCCATATATAAAAATATACCTCAAAAACATATACAGAACAAGCAGGTCTCCAGCGGCGTTTTTGGTGTCTTCACGCATACTTCAGAGGGTAGCAGAAAAGATAGAAGAGAGGCTCTTTGAAAACAGGCTCACACAGGTTGAAATAATAGATGAAGGGGGAATAAGACTGATATGAACAATGTAGTAATGATAATGCTCGTGCTTGGAGCAGTGGTAACACTTCAATTCTTCAAGGGCAGGAAGATAAACCTGATGATAATGGAGCACTATGCAAAGAAGTTTGAAAAGCTGTTGCGTCCCAAGGACCAGCTTTATACATGGCTGGGTGGATACATAGGGTTCAGAGTAAATTACGAGATAGACTCAGAGACGCTTGAAAAGATAGAAATGACACTTACCCTTCTACCACGACACAGCGTGTTGTATATGCCTGTTTCTTTAATCACAGCACGGCATGACAAACTCTATGTGGTATTCAGACCAAAGAGAAAAGTAAGAACAGACATTCAAATCATAAGGAAGGGTTACTATATATTTAAGCCGAGGATAGAAGAGGAACCCTACTTGCAGAAAGAGGTTTTAGAAGTAAACGGTAAAAAGTTTACCATCATGTACAGAGAGAGAAAAGAGTTTGACAGGTTCTTCAAGAGGATAAAGGATATTTTCGATATGGCAAGGGTAATCCACATAGCACTCGTGAGTAGAACGAATGTGCTTTATGTCTTTTTGAGACCATCTGCAGACGACACTCCCAGAGAGATAAGAAAAGCAGCTGAGAGCATAGAAAAGTTGATACAGGTATAAAAAAGTGGAAAGCTCTGGCGACGACCTACTCTCCCACTCGGGCTGCCCCGGCAGTACCATCGGCGCTGGAGGGCTTAACTACTGTGTTCGGAATGGGAACAGGTGTTTCCCCTCCGCAATGGTCACCAAAAGCTTTCCACACTTCTTACAGAACCATGATAGCTAAATAGAAGGAAGAAAGATGGACCAAGGCCTCGGCATATTAGTACTGGTCAGCTCAACCCCTCACAGGGCTTACACCTCCAGCCTATCTACCTGGTAGTCTTCCAGATGCCTTACCCGCACACGGCGGTGGGATACCTAATCTTGGAGTTGGCTTCGCGCTTAGATGCTTTCAGCGCTTATCCGTTCCGAACATGGCTACCCAGCGGTGCCCCTGGCAGGACAACTGGTACACCAGAGGTTCGTTCACCCCGGTCCTCTCGTACTAGGGGCAACTCTCCTCAACTTTCCTACGCCCACGGAAGATAGGGACCTTCCGTGGGCGTAGGAAAGTTGAGGAG
>JAGHAJ010000240.1 GCA_021161545.1 Synergistota bacterium
ACCTTCTGTTCGTCAATACCTTCCTTATTGGCCATCTCTTTAATATCCCTCACAAACTTAAGAGCAACGCTATCGGAGAAATCCTTCAAGACCCTTACACCATTGTGTATCTCAACATTTACATCCTCCCACAGCGACGAGACTGCACCATGTACATACTCAGAGATTTCCCTCTTGGAAGCATCAGTTATACCATCAAGACTCACTTCTATGCTTCTTATGCTGTAATTTCCATACCTATCTGCAACACCCCTGACCCAATCATCCACAACCTTCCTATAATCCCCAGGAGTTATGCAGAGCCTCTCCTTTAAGAATATACGGGCAACGTCAACCGGTATATAATCAACCCTTCCATCTTCGAGATCAAACTCTATGATGTAGTGCAGACCATACTCGTCCTTTGCTATGGGCAGAGGAGAACCGGGATAAAACACATTATAATGTTTATCACAACTCCTTCTATGTATGTGCCCCAGAAAGACAAACGAAGGAGAAAACATCCTTATATCATCTGCCGTCAGTGGAAAGTATGCATTTTCATAGACCCCTCTTGCCCCCTTCACCCAATCCCCATGAGATACGAGAATCCACATCTTACCGGCAACCCCGCCATGTAGCCTCTTTATGTACCCGTATAAACTCCCCCTACCATCAGAGGGATAGGGAACAAACATAAAGGGAACACCACCCACAACCTTAACCTCAGCTTCATCTATCAGGCAGACATTAGAAGAGCTTACATACTCAGAAGACAACTTTATATCGTGATTTCCTCTGATAATATAGACAGGGACATCAAACCCAGAAAACAACTCATCCAGCAGGGTATGACTCCTGACGCCTCTGTCCAGTATGTCACCTGCAACAATCAGAACAGCATTCTCCTCTTCGGCTTTGCGGAGAATCCACTTTGCCACCTCATACCTTTCACCATAACCATCAATATGCCAGTCTGCCGTTATGACAACCTTCATCTATTAAATTATAACACCCCAGAAGCACACAAAAAAGACAGAAAACCCACCCACTACAGCCAAAAGGGCATCTACTAAACCATCCTCCCGTATAAAGCACAAAACAGTCCCAAACTTGACATAATACCACCAAAGTGATAAAATTCACCTCAGAGAGGTTAAAGGTCAAAATAGAGCAAAAATAAAGGGGGTGTGGTAATGACATCCGTTGTCGTTATTATAGGCGCTTTGATCTACATCGTAGCATACTTTACTTACGGTAAGATGTGGGAAAAGAAGGTCGTAAAGGCAGATCCAAACAGGGCTACACCGGCAAACAGACTAAACGACGGTGTGGACTACTATCCTGCAAAGACAGCGGTACTTTACGGTCATCACTTTGCATCGATTGCAGGAGCAGGGCCTATACTTGGTCCAGCAATAGCAATGGCCTGGGGATGGCTGCCATCTCTGCTGTGGGTGTGGTTTGGCAATATTTTCATAGGGAGTATCCACGACTACATGGCACTGATGGCATCTGTCAGATACGACGGCAAGTCTATCCAGTGGGTTGCCGGTAAGATTATAAGCAAGAGGACCGGTTATTCATTCGAGCTGTTCATCTACGTTGCACTGCTGCTGGTCATTGCAGCATTTGCAGCAGTTGCAGCCAAGCTCTTCGTGAAGGTGCCAGCCTCTGCCACTATATCGATGCTCTTTATACTCGTGGCACTGATTACTGGATTCATGCTCTACAAGACAAAGTTAGGGGTTGTTGGAGGAACCATTGTAGGGTTGATACTGCTCGTAGGTGCAATATGGTTCGGTTATTATCATCCATGGAAGCTACCAAGAAGCACGTGGCTTATAATCCTTCTAATTTACATCATCATAGCCTCGTCTCTACCAGTGTGGGTACTACTGCAGCCAAGGGATTACCTGAACGCTTACCTGCTGTGGACAGGGTTGATAATGGGTGGTCTTGCAATCATAATCACCCATCACGGGTTCAACTGGGCATCTTCAACCATGTTCTCACCAAACATTATAGGGGGACAATCATCTCCATTCTGGCCTACCGTGCCACTCATAATTGCGTGCGGTTCCCTATCAGGATTCCATTCCATAGTGGCATCAGGAACATCGTCAAAGCAGCTTGACAAAGAGACCCACGGGCTCATCGTAGGATATGCCGGAATGTTCACAGAAGGTTTCCTGTCCACAATAGTCATTGCATCCATTGGCGCATTTGGATTCATGGTGTTAAGCGGAGTTGCAAAGAAGGTTACAGGCCTGCACTTGGACCTTACAAAGCTCCAGACAGACCCAATATACCTTGGACACTACTATCTCAAAGCAGCAAGCACAGTTGGTGGTGCTATAGGGATGTTCGTTGCAAGCTACGGCAAAGCATTAGGAGCAGGATTGGGCATATCTGCTGCATTCGGTAAGGTATTTGGAGCACTGTGGGTAACAGCGTTCATACTAACGACGCTCGACACATCTACGAGGCTTGCAAGGTTCGCATGGGCAGAGATATGGGAACCAATCA
>JAGHAJ010000140.1 GCA_021161545.1 Synergistota bacterium
GGTAAACCTGAAGATGTTGCTAAATTGGTTGCCTTCCTTGCGAGCGATGATGCTTCTTATATATCAGGACAGGTTATTCATGTGGATGGTGGAATGAGTTAACATATCGGGAGGAGGTGATAAAGGTGGCTGAAAATATGACAAGTGAGGAACTCATGGAAAAGCTGAAAAAGATAGTGGTTGATAGGTTGGGTGTGGATGAGGAAGAGATTAAGCCAGGGGCGTCTTTTGTAGATGACCTTGGTGCTGATTCGCTCGATATAGTGGAGTTAGTTATGGCATTAGAGGAGACATTTGATATTGAAATTCCTGATGAAGAGGCTGAAAAGCTGACCACTGTCGGAGCAGCTTATGAATATGTTAAAGGAAAGTTGGGTATTGAGGATTAAGTAGGGGGCTTTTGCCCTCTACCCATCTTTAGTTAAGGGGTGAATGACTCTTGAACAGGAGGGTTGTTGTTACAGGTATAGGGGTAGTATCTCCTATAGGAAATGGTAAAGAGGAATTTTGGCAGGCTGTAAAAGAGGGGAAGAACGGTATTGCAAGGATAGAGGCTTTTGACCCAAGTGATTATCCTTCTCAAATTGCTGGAGAAGTCAAGGGTTTTGACCCATCACAATATATACCTGATAAGAGAGAGGTTAAAAGGCTTGACAGGGTTATTCACTTTACTATATCCGCAGGGATTATGGCAGTTGAAGATGCAAAACTGGACATGGATAAAATAGACCATGAGAGGTTTGGTGTTATAGTGGGAAGTGGAGAGGGTGGTATACACACATCTTCACAGCAGATAGAGGTGCTTTTAAAGAGGGGACCCAAGAGGGTGAGCCCATTCTTTATACCCATGATGATTATCAATATGTCTTCTGCTTACCTTGCGATTAAGTATCAGGCCAAAGGTCCTAACTATGCGGTAGTTTCTGCATGTGCTACCAGTGGGCATTCTATTGCAGATGCTTACGAGGTCATAAGGAGAGGCGATGCAGATATTATGATAACAGGTGGTTCTGAGGCAGCGGTTTCTCCTATAGGTGTTGCAGGTTTCTCTGCGATGAAGGCGCTTTCCGTGAGAAATGATGAACCGGAAAAGGCGTCTCGCCCGTTTGATAAGATGAGGGATGGATTTGTAATCGGGGAAGGTGCTGGTATCCTTGTGCTGGAAGAGCTTGAACACGCGATAAACAGAGGAGCTCATATATACGGTGAGCTGGTCTCTTATGCTGCAACCTGTGATGCCTACCATATAGCTGCACCACTTCCATCGGGAGAAGAGGCAGCAAGGGCTATGAGATTGGCAATATCCCGTGCAGGCTTGACGGTAAACGATATAGATTACATAAATGCGCATGGTACATCTACGCCACTGAACGATAAGATAGAGACGCTTGCCATAAAGAATGTGTTTGGGGATAGGGCGTATGAAGTGCCTATCAGCTCCACGAAGTCCATGATAGGCCATCTTCTTGGAGCAGCAGCTTCGGTGGAGATAATAGCTTCCTTGTTAGCCTTTGAGGATGGTACAATACATCCAACTATCAACTATGAGGTTCCGGACCCAGAGTGTGACCTAAACTATGTACCGAATAAGGCAATAAAAAAAGATGTGCGGGTGTTTATGAAAGATTCTTTCGGATTTGGGGGGCATAACATAGTATTTGTGTTTAAGAGATATGAGGGATGAATGTTTTAGGCTACACTTTTAAGGATAAATCCCTGTTGCAGAAAGCGCTCTTGCATTCTTCTGCAAGACAGGGAGAGAATAACGAAGTTCTTGAGTTTTTGGGGGATGCCCTCCTGGGTTTCGTGGTTGCAGAAGAGTTGTTTAAGATGCATCCAGATTGGGATGAAGGTATGCTCTCCCGTGCGAGGGCATACCTTGTTAAAGAGGAGTCTCTTGGAAATGTAGCCAAGAAGCTGGGTCTTGGGAAGTATCTCAGGGTTGGTAAAGAAGGTGAAAGGGATGGATACAGAGAAAACATATCTATCCTCGCTGATGCGTTTGAGGCAGTTCTGGCAGCCATATACCTGGATGGTGGTATTAGGCCTGTGAGAGCTATCATAAGGAGATTACTGCTTAAGGATATCGATGAGGATGAGATATACGATGACAGGAGCAGGTTGCAGGAGATAGTCCAGTCTAAGTTTAAGGAAGTTCCAAAGTATAGAGTAGTCTCTGAAAAAGGACCACCGCACAGGAGGATGTTCAAGGTGGTGGTGGAGATTAGTGGTAAGGTGGTTGGTGAGGGTGAAGGTAGAAGCAAGAAGCTGGCATCTCAGCGGGCGGCTGGGGTTGCTATGAAGTGGTTAAAGGAGCATGAAGGAGTTTAAGGAAAAGGTTATACCTGTCTTTATCCCGTTTATGGGGTGCCCTCACAAGTGCGTCTTCTGCAATCAGAGGAAGATTACAGGTTACAGCAAGGAAGTCGACATTGATTCTGTAGATTCTCATATATTGAGGAGTCTGTCTACCATACCAGCATGGGTAGATAGGGTGGAGATTGCCTTTTATGGTGGAAGTTTTTCATGTTTACCACAGGCCTTGCAGGAGCGATTGCTTTTGGTTGCCAGCAAATATGTAAAGATGCATGGGTTATGGGGCATAAGACTTTCAACAAGGCCGGATTGTTTGTCCCGTAGTGAGATAGAGTTCTTAAAGGACAGCGGTGTTGTGACAGTGGAGATAGGTGTTCAATCTCTTAATGATGCTGTTCTGTCCAGGAGCAAGCGTGGTCATACGGTAAAAGATGCAATCGATGCTGCCCTTAGAGTAAAGGATGCTGGTTTGGTGCTTGGTTTGCAGATAATGGTTGGTCTTCCCGGTGATACAGGGAACGAATTTCATTACACGGTGGATTTGATCGCAGATAAAATTAAACCTGATTTTGTGAGGATATATCCACTACTGGTGGTTAGGGGTTCTGAGCTTGCGGACATGTATGAGAGGGGAGAGTATGAACCGCTTACCCTCGATGAAGCGGTTAGCTTGAGTAAGTATGCATATAGGAGGTTTCAAGATGCCGGTATAGGTGTTGTTAGAATGGGATTGCAGGATATTCCTACGATGAGGTGGGGAGTGGATATATTGGGGGGACCATATCATCCTTCTTTTGGTGAGTTGGTGAAATCTGCTGCCTTTTACGAGCAAATAATAGAAGAGCTCAAAGGGGTGAATCCTGCCGAGCTTTCTGTGGTTATAAACCCTAAGGATGAAAGTATCCTCAGAGGCCAGCACAATCTAAATCTCCTTAGGCTTAAGAAGAAATATCCGAATATAAGGTTGAATGTTGTCAAAGACGAGGGAATACAGAGGGGAAAATTCATAATCCATTATAAAAAAGTGGCATAATTGGGTATTGATTTTTCTTTTTTGCTTGTGTATAGTATAAGAGGTATTTTCTATCTTGCTGTACTTAATTACATCCCTTTGTAAGGAGGAGGTTTTAGAGCATGGAAATTTTGAGGGTGTCGGCGCAATCCAAACCAAAATCAGTTGCAGGAGCTCTGGCTGCTGTGCTGAGAGAGAGAAATGAAGCAGAAGTTCAGGCAGTAGGTGCTGGTGCAGTTAATCAGGCTGTAAAGGCGATAGCAATAGCAAGGGGATTTGTTGCCCCCAATGGTATTGACCTCGTTTGCATTCCTGCTTTCGCCAAGATTGAGATTGATGGGGAGGAGAGAACGGCTATTAAGTTTATAGTGGGTTCGAGATAGAAACACTCGTTTAGATGGTTTTTGTCTTTTTTAATTTCATATTTGCACGTCGGGCATGCACGGGAAACCAGTGAAAATCTGGTGCGGCCCCGCCACTGTGATGGGTGACGAAATGCTCAGGTAAGCCACTGGAAGTTTTCTTCTGGGAAGGTAGAGCAGAGTAGGATGA
>JAGHAJ010000221.1 GCA_021161545.1 Synergistota bacterium
GTAGAGTTGCAAGGTCTAACATATGGGCTTTATTGAAACTCCAAGCAAACGTGAAAGTAGTTACGCTTCCGACACTGGAACCTAAAGGCCTAAGAGATATAGGGGTTAAGGTATATTACAACCTTGAAGATGCTATCAGAGACACGGATATAATAATGTGTCTAAGAATACAATTAGAACGCCAATCCAATGCACTTTTCCCATCTAAAGGTGAATATGCGAAACTTCTCGGTATAACCCCAAATAAGATAAAGGAACTAAAGGATGTCATTATCATGCATCCTGGGCCAGTAAATAGAGGAGTAGAAATATCATCGTCACTAATATATTCAGGGCAATCCGTCATTTGCGAGCAAGTTACAAATGGTGTCGCAGTGAGAATGGCAATACTTGAGGCGGTGATGCAAAATTGAAGCTGCTTATAAAAAATGGCATTGTAGTAGATGAAACATCTGAGGAAAAAAAAGATTTGTTGATAGAAGAAGGAAAGATCGCTGCTATAGAGGATAACTTGCAAACCGAAGCATCCAATACCAAGGTGTTGGATGCAACAGGTATGTATGTGCTACCCGGTTTTGTCGACATGCATACACATCTCAGAATTCCCGGTCAGGAGAAAAAAGAAGATGTACAAACAGGCACATTGGCAGCTCTCAAAGGTGGATTTACAACTATAACGTGTATGCCAAATACATCCCCACCCATAGATACAAAGATCGCTCTCAGATACTTAAATTCAGAGATAGAAAGAAAAGCTCTATGTAACGTACTACCAACTGCCGCATTGACAAAAGGGCTTGAAGGGAAAGAAATAGTAGACATGGTAGAACTAAAACAGGAAGGGGCAATTGCATTCTCTGACGATGGTGTTCCTACAATGAACGCTGGAGTGATGAGAAATGCCATGCTTTACAGCAAAGTATGTGATGCCTTAATAATGCTACATTGCGAGGACAAAGAAATTAGCAAAGATGGAGATATAAATGATGGCAAGATGGTGTTAAAAGCAGGTTTGAAGGGTATACCATCTGAGGCGGAAGAGGTCATGCTTGCAAGAAACATAATGCTCGCAAAGTCAACAGGAGCAAGAATCCACATAAGTCACGTGTCCACAAAGAACAGTGTAAAACTAATAGAATTTGCCAAAAATGAGGGAGTAAACATCACAGCAGAGGTAACACCCCACCATCTTACACTAACAGAAGACATAGTAAGTCCCCTAAACCCAAACACAAAGGTATACCCACCTTTAAGAACAGAAGAAGACATTGAAGCACTTATATACGGTTTAAAAGAAGGAATAATAGACGCAATAGCAACAGACCATGCACCACACACCCAAGAAGAGAAATCCCTCACCTATCATGAAGCACCTTTTGGTATATCCGGCATTGAAATAGCATTTTCTGTAATCAACGAATTCCTGATAAACAGAGGTATATTCAGTCTCTCAGAGGTAGTAAAGTTCCTAAGCACAAATCCTGCCAAGATACTATCTATAGAAAACGGTATTGCCAAAGGAAGGCCTGCCAACCTTACTATCATATCTCCAGAAAAATTCACAGTGGACACATCAAGATTCGCATCAAAGGGCAAAAACAGTCCATTTGATAGGGCAGAACTCTCAGGCATTGTAGAATACACTATTATAAATGGAGACATCAAATACAGGAGGACATAAAATGTTCGTAGATAGATTGATAGAACAAATCCTTGAGAAGGAGAGTCCTTTGTGTGTCGGTCTTGATCCCCGTATAAACAGATTCCCACCCTACCTGCAGCAGATGGCAGAGTCAGGACACATAAGGGAAGCAATCGTCGAGTTTAATAAAAACGTAATAAACAGCACAAAAGACCTATCAGCTGCTGTAAAACTCCAGATTGCATTCTACGAACTACACGGTGCAGAAGGTATATCAGCGTTCTCAGAAAGCATAGAATATGCAAAGGAAAATGACCTGATCGTGATTGCAGATATAAAACGCTCCGATATAGGAGACGTTGCAGAAATGTATGCAAAAAGATACCTTGGAGAATTACCAATAGATGCTGTTACTGTAAACCCCTATATGGGAAGAGACACCATTTATCCTTTTTTAAAGTATGTGGATAAAAATGGGAAAGGAATATTCGTGTTGATGAAGACATCAAATGCCAGTAGCAAGGACCTTCAGGATATCTCGGTGCAGGGAAAACCATTATACGAAAAGGTTGGTGGAATCATAGAAGAAATGGGGAAAGATTATATAGGAAAATATGGTTTCAGCTCCGTAGGTGCTGTGGTGGGCGCTACCTTCCCAGAGGAATTGAAGAAGATAAGGTCAACCTTTACAACCATATTCTTCCTTATTCCTGGATTCGGTGCACAGGGTGGAAGTGCAAAGGACGCAAAATACGGCTTCGATAAGAACGGAAGAGGTGCATTGGTAAATTCGTCAAGAAACATTATCTACGCATTTGAGCAAAGTAATAGCAATCCATGGGAAGCCATCAGAGATGCTGCAGTCTCAGCAAGGAACACATTAAGGGAGGAAACCCTAAAATATGTTGCAGTTGACTAAGAGAGTCATAGAAAACACCGAAATACAGCAAGATATATGCTTAATCTCCATCTCATGGGACAAAGATGCAAAACCAGGCCAATTTGTAATGGTAAAGTGTGGAGATGATACACTGCTGAGGAGACCATTTAGTATACACTCTATTTCTGATGGAGAACTCAAAATACTGTATCAGGTAAAGGGCAAAGGGACAAAATTCATGCAAGGTCTCAAAAAAGGAAGCAGTATAAGTATAATTGGTCCGCTTGGAAACGGATTTACTATCCCAAGAGATACATCTAAGGCGCTAATCGTTGGGGGAGGGGTGGGAATAGCCCCCCTCCTATTTCTCCTGGAGAAGCTCAATCACAGAGGAATACACACACTCAGCCTACTTGGATTCAAAGAAAAACCATTCAGGGTGGAAGCGTTCGAGAAATTCAGCAAGACGCTCATCTCAACAGAAAGTGGAACTTATGGAGAAAAAGGAACTGTGATAGAAATTTTAAGAGAGATAAACCTCAAAGGGTTTGACATTGTTTACGGCTGCGGGCCAAAACCCATGTTGAGGAGCTTAAGAGAACTAACAGATAAAGAGGGTATAAAGTGCCAGATATCTCTGGAAGAGCGGATGGGTTGCGGCATAGGGGCATGCCTTTCATGTGTGTGCATGATAAGGGATAAAAACGGCTGGAGCTATAAGAGGGTATGCAAGGAGGGACCTATCTTTTGGGCAAAAGATGTGATGATTTAGAGCTATCCATAAATATAGGTGGAAAGTCTTTTAAGAATCCAGTCATGGTGGCTTCTGGAACATTTGGATTTGCTGAGGAATATGCAAGCTACATGAACATAAACGAAATAGGGGCTGTAATAACAAAGGGTATAACACTGAAGCCAACATATGGTAATCCACCTCCAAGAATATACGAATCACACGGTGGGATACTAAACAGTATAGGTTTGCAGAATCCCGGAATACAGGAATTCATAGCAGATAAACTCCCTTATCTTAGAACACTAAAAACACATGTAATAGTCAACATTGCAGGTAAAAGCTTACATGAATTTGAAGAACTTGCTAAAAGACTGGATATAGAAGGTATTACAGGCATAGAAGTAAATGTATCATGTCCCAACGTAGAAGATGGAGGGATTATGTTCGGGAAAGACCCACAACTCATAGAAAAGATAACAAGCTTGGTGAAAAGATCCACATCAAAAGCGGTAATAATAAAGCTTACACCAGAAACAGTAGATATAGAAAGTTGCGCAAGGGCAGCAGCAAATGGTGGTGCAGACGCAATATCTCTCATAAACACCATAGTAGGTATGGCAATAGACATAAGGGAGAGAAAACCATTCTTCAAACGAGTCTTTGCAGGATTATCTGGACCAGCAATAAAGCCCATAGCTCTTGCAATGGTACATCGTGTATCAAAAGCTGTAAATCTTCCCATAATCGCAAGTGGCGGCATTATCACGGGTAATGACGCAATAGAGTTCTTCATGTCAGGTGCCGCTGCCGTAGCCATAGGTACAGGGAACTTTATCTATCCAGATTGCAGTATAAGGGTACTAAACCAAATAAAGCACTTTCTGAAGGAAAATGGCTATAAAAGCATAAGAGAAATAGGAGGTATAAGTGGTGAATAAGAAAGAGATATTAAATATTCTTGTTAAGGTTGGAGCAGTAATGGAAGGACACTTTCTACTCACCTCAGGTATGCACAGTGACAAGTACATCCAGTGTGCAAAACTCATGCAATATCCCCAATACACAGAAGCATTCTCAAAGGCTATCGCCCAACAGTTTGATGGCAACAAGGTAGATATCGTGATGGGACCAGCTATAGGTGGCATAATCCTCTCTTACGAGGTCGCAAGGCAGATTGGAGCCCGTTCTATATTCGCAGAAAGGGAAAATGGTAAAATGCAACTACGTAGAGGCTTCACGATAGAGAAAGGAGAAAAAATCCTTATAGTAGAGGATGTAGTAACAACAGGAGGTTCTGTAAAAGAATGTCTATCCATAGCTGAGCAGCAAGGTGGCATAGTCATCGGTATCAGTAGCATAATAGATAGGTCTCCCTCTCCACCGTCATTCTCCTCCATATTCAAGCCGCTAATAAGACTTAATCTAAATATCTATTCTCCTGAAGAATGCCCTTTATGCAAAAAAGGTGTAAAATTACAAAAGCCCGGCAGTAGAAAAGCATAAACAACCACTATGGCTACAACATAGCCATAGTGGCAAATACCTTCGCGTCTTCAACAAGATTCTCTATTCGTGCATACTCATCTACTTTATGTGCCATTTCATCCATTGTTCCCCACACAGCAGCAGGAATACCTATGCTTCTAAAAGCATTTGCAAAAGTCCCTCCACCAATGCCGCCAACATGGGGTTCCTTTCCCCTTAGTAGCTTTACAGCCTCCATAAGCAACTGAACAACATCTGAATCAATTCTTGTAGGGGGAGCAGAATCTATTCTACCAGTCACCTCTATTTCTATCTTTGCACCATACTCATCCTCAAATGTAGTAGCAAGCTCCCTGGCATCCTGCAACACCCTATCTACATCATGGCTCGGGAGTATTCTACAATCAAAATAAAGTATATCCTCACCGGGAATTATGTTAACAGCATCCACATTCCTTTCCTTTTTAGTCGGCTCAAATGTGCTATACGGCGGCTCAAAAAGAGCATCCTTATCGCGATATTTATCATACAACAATCTTATGGAGCATAACAGCGTAAAGCATCCCGACAAGGTGTGCATTTACACCAGATGCCGGCATCATTGCATGTACCTGTTTACCTACAGTCCTTACCCTAAACTCAAGTATATTCTTCTCAGCAATTTCTATAAACATACCATCGGGTTCTCCCCCATCAGGCACAATCACAACATCACCCTTTCTAAAGAGTTCTGGATGTTCTTTCAAGAGGTAGTCCAATCCATATCTATTTCCAGTCTCCTCGTCACTCACAAATGCTAACACTACCGTCTTTTTACCCCTTATTCCGAGGTTCATCAGCGCCTTTACACCATACAAAGAACTTATGAGTCCCTGACCATTATCTTCACTGCCTCTACCGTAAATCCTATTATCAACTACACGAGGTTCAAAAGGCTTAGTGACCGTCCACTTATCTATGTCTCCCGCCGGAACAACATCCATGTGCGTAAGTATCACTATACGCTGTGATTTTTCACCCTCATTGCCATAGTAGTAGCATAATATATTTGGTCTA
>JAGHAJ010000154.1 GCA_021161545.1 Synergistota bacterium
GCCTTTCTCGGTACAGGTAACACCCCGCCATCCCCCTTTCACGCACAAACTTACCCTATTATATACAAAACACCCCCCATGTCAACCTTCTATCTCGTAATATTATACCATTAAAGCCAAAAATTTCTACAAATTCAGCAAAAATTTATCTCTTATTTACAAAAGCTCCTTGTATCCTCTTCTATCCATCTCCTTCAGTATGTGCTTTAAACCATCCACTTTCGCCCGAGGAATTACAAGTATTACATCATTGTCTTCAACTATAACGATGTCATCTATCCCATATGTGATTATGGGTTTGGTCTTACTTTTTATAATGCATCCTCTGGTAAAAAGACCTATGTGCTCACCAAGCACCACATTGCCGTTATCATCTTTCTCATATACCTCATCTAATGCTGACCAGTTGCCTATATCACTCCAACCCACGTCTATCGGTATAACCATAGCCTTCTTTGTACGCTCCATAACCCCATAATCTATAGATATAGGTTCAAGCCTTGCATAGACAGTCCTCACCACTTCATCTTCATTTTCGGTTCCAAGAACCTCTTCTATCCTTTCCATTCCAGCATACAGAGAGGGCAAAAAGTCTCTTATCTCTTCAAGTATCACAGATGCCTTCCATACAAAGATGCCACCATTCCACAAATAATTACCATCCCTTATGTATTCCACTGCCTTTTCATAAGAGGGCTTTTCTACAAACTTTTCTACACTCCTCACGATAAAATCACCATTTTCCCTAAAAGGTTCTCCCTGTTGTATATACCCATAGCCTGTGCGTGGAGTAGTCGGTTTTATCCCAAGCGTAACGAGATAACCCTCCCTTGCAATATCTGCTCCTACAGAAAGTGCCCTGAGAAAACCTTCCTCGTCTTTTATCACATGGTCTGCCGGTAGTACTACCATCACCGCCTCAGGGTCCACTCTATAGAGTTTTAAGGCACTGAGGGCAATACAGGGTGCCGTATTCTTGCCTAACGGCTCAACGATGATATTTTCAACGGGTATCATGGGTAGCTGGCCATACACCTCATGTTTTATGTGCTCATTCACAACTACATATATATTCCTGTCAGGAATGAGCGGCTCTATTCGGCTCACCGTCTGCTGCAACAGGCTATTTTCTCCATCAAAGGATATCAACTGTTTTGGAAAGCGCCTACGGCTGAGAGGCCAAAATCTTTCACCTCTACCACCTGCCATAATAACTGCCTTTAAAGACAAACTCCATCCCCTCCTTAAACCAGTGCTCTCCAGTAATTCAGGAGGTCTCTCAATGTCTCTTTCATTTCATACTTTCTCTTCCAACCAGTTTCTTTCACCAACTTTGAACAATCCCCAACCATCACAGGTATATCTATCTCCCTAAGCTTGCTTTCATCAATCCTTACTTCTACCTTAGTATCTGTCATATCAACGAGCATATCCAATATGTCAGATATCCTGTAACCTTTACCCGAACAGACATTGTACACATCCCCTTGCCTACCATACTGAACAAGCAACATATAGGCATTAATGACATCTCTCACATCGGTAAAATCTCTCACAGCACTTACATTTCCTACTGCAATCACAGGCTCTTGCTTACCCTTTTCTATCATCGCAATTTGCTTAGCAAACGAGGAGCAAACAAACCTTGGAGACTGTCCCGGACCGGTATGATTAAACGGCCTAACCCTCACAACCGGAAGTCCATACACAGAGAAGTACTGATAGCCAAGCAAATCTGCCGAGGCCTTACTAACCGCATAAGGAGACACCGGCTTCAAAGGTGCAGTTTCATTCGCCGGAAGAAACTTCTCATCTACCACGCCATACTCCTCACCACTACCAATCAAAAGCACCACAGGCCTTTCACCAAGCATACATGAGGCACTTAGGATGTTAAGCGTCCCACGGAGATTAACCTCAAACACCTGCCACGGATCATCAAAGCTACTAGGAACAAATGATATACCTGCAAGGTGAAATATCACATCCGGTTTTAAGGCAAAGAGTAGTTCATTAACTCTATTTTGGAATACTACATCACAGACATGATACACAGCAGAGGTAGGCAATTTCTCTCCACACTCACTTTTACAAGTGGCATGCACATCATACCCCTGCCTCGCAAGAGCATCAACCAGATGTCTTCCCACAAAACCCTCTCCACCAGTAACCAGAGCCCTTTGCATCAATAACTTCCTTCCCTCACTCTTTTCAAATCTGCATCTACCATCATCCTTATAAGGCCATCAAAGTCCACATCCGGCTTCCACCCGAGTTTCATCCTAGCCTTAGATGAATCACCGCAGAGAACTTCAACATCAGCAGGCCTGAAGAGTTCAGGGGATACCTCCACATAATCTTGATAGTCAAGTCCTACATAGCCAAAAGCCTTTTCACAGAACTCTCTTACAGTATGTGTCTCACCAGTAGCTACGACATAGTCATCAGGCTCATCCTGTTGAAGCATCATCCACATGGCTTTCACATAGTCACCAGCAAACCCCCAATCTCTCTTGGCAGCCATATTCCCAAGTAGAAGCTTATCTTGTTTACCCTCCTTTATCATTGCAACTGCATGAGTAATCTTCCTTGTAACAAACTCCAAACCCCTTATAGGAGATTCATGATTAAAGAGTATTCCAGAAACGGTAAACATTCCATAACTTTCCCTATAATTCACAGTCATCCAGTGTGCAAAAAGCTTAGAAGCAGCGTAAGGACTTCTTGGGTGAAATCTTGAACTCTCGTTCTGTGGAAGGTCTGGAGATGCACCAAACATCTCACTCGAAGATGCCTGATAAAATTTTATCTTTGGGTTCACCAACCTGACAGCTTCCAACAGTTTTAGAGCACCCAACCCAGTAACCTCTGCAGTCAAAATGGGTTGTTCCCATGAGGTAGCAACAAAACTCTGAGCAGCAAGATTGTAAATCTCATCTGGCTCAGTGTTCTCAACAACACGCTGAAGGGAAGAGAGATCAAGCATATCACCATAGAGTATTTCAACTTTGTCCTTAATACCAAGATATTCAAGTCTAGAGGTGTTTACCATACTCGTCCTTCTCACCATTCCATAGACCTTATACCCCTTACCAATCAAAAACCTTGCCAGATATGCGCCATCCTGACCTGTAATACCAGTAATAAGAGCCTTCTTCACCACATATACCTCCCAAAGGCAAAATTGTGATACAATTTTAACATAAAAGAAGAAAGACTTCAACAAATACCAATCAATACAAAAGGGTGAGCTTAAATAAGCTCACCTCAACAGCGTTCTGACCAGCTTCACTCCTGCTCCGCTTTACCCTTCAATCCTACTCCAGTAATTCTTTCAGCTCCTTTGGTATAAATGACTTTCCCGTAACAGCTATAGGAGGGACTATAGGAGGTTGTCCACACTCTTTCAGGACCATCAAACCGCCATCAACAGAGAGGAAAAACCTCAAAAATTTGATAGCAAGCTGCTTGTGAGGGGCAACGGTCGTCATGGTAAACCCATAGACTATGGGTTTACCCTTTTTCAGGATAAATGTTCCAGGCTTTTTACCTGTAACTTTCACCCTTGCCTTTGCATAGTAAGAGGCAAACCTCATAGAACTTAAGTTTATCTCACTTGGAAGCTGGATAAACTTAAGGTGGTGTTGAACAGCAACAGACCTGTATTCTATAGCATAGTCAAGATTCCCGGTTTGCAGCAAGGCTATAAGCTCAACAGATTTTGGTCTGACCATTGCCTTATCCTTTAACGCCTTATAAAGCCCCTGACATTTATAGTATTTCTCTGCAAGCTGAAACAACATCAAGGCACGATAGCCACAAGGGTCTACATTCGGGTCTGAATGCCCTATACTAACTCCCTTTCTCGTAACAATCTTATACCAGTTTTTCGGGTTTATCTCATTAGCATACTTGCTCTTATTGGTATATGCAACAACTACTTCATTTCTTGCAAAAACCACATTCCACTTAGCAAACTTGGGTATAAGTAAATTATCTATCACCGTATAATCTGCAGATGCTACTATATCAGCCTTCCTTCCAAGTTGTGAAACCTTTCTCGCAGCTGTCCTACTTCCACTTGCTTCAAGCAATACTTTAACACCAGGATTCTGTTCCTCAAATATGGTTGAAGCCTTTTTCAAAGGAATACTAAGACTACCTGCATGAAATATAACAAGGTTCTCCGCATACACCACCCCCGAAAACAGAAATACAAACGCTACCAAAAACACAAGACACTTCTTGAACATTACTAACATCCCCCTACATTAAATTATATGCAAGCTTGACGCCTTAAATGTTATCCACACCTTTCTACCCCTCCTTATATCCATTTCCATAACAGAACCCGCAGTAACTACCACATTGAAAACAAGACCTTTCACATTTACCCTAACTTCAAAATACGGGTTAAGAGGTGTTACATCTATTACCTCCCCTTCAAAGGAATTTCTCGCACTCGAAACTACCCTATTCTGAGAGAGGATTATATCCTCTGGCCTGAGCGCAATAAAAAACTTATCTCTATCCACATCTCTCCCTATCTCAAATTTACAACCATTTACATAAATACCATTATCTCTCTTTTCTGCAACAAATATATTCTTCATACCGACAAATTCTGCAACAAATCTGCTTGCAGGCTTTCTAAAGACCTCAGTAACATCTCCTATTTGCTCAACGGTACCCGCATTCATGACTGCTACCCTATCGGCAAGGGCAAAGACATCAAGAAAATCATGTGTTACCATCAATACCGCCTTACCAGTAGTTTTTTGTATCCTTTTTATCTCCTGTCTCATTGCATCCCTGAAAGAGGAGTCAAGAGAGGAGAGCGGTTCATCAAGCAATAATACTTCTGGTTGAACTATAAGTGCTCTTGCAATGGCAACCCGCTGTTTCTCACCTCCACTGAGCGTATCTGGATACCTATCAAGAAGCCCATTTATACCAAGCATTTCCACCAGTCCTTTAAAAGAATCTTCACTCACACTTGCAGGTTTATACCTCAAACCATAGACAATGTTCTCTCTCACTGTGAGGTGAGGAAAGAGTGCATAATCCTGATAAACCATGGCTATGTTCCTCTTCTCTGGTGGATAATTGGTTATATCCTTTCCCTTTAAGTAAATTCTGCCCCCAGCTGGCCTATAAAAACCAAGGATAGTCTCAAGAAAAACCGTTTTGCCCACTCCAGTGGGTCCCACCACAACAAAGAATTCACCTTCTTTAATACAAAGAGAAATATCCTGTATGCTAAAGCTACCAAGTGTTACCGAAAGCTCTTCTACCCTTAGCATCATGGGCTACTCCTTTTCCCAGAAAATACAAACCTCAACAGGATAAACAAAGTAAAAATAACCACTATCAAAAGGGTCGATATCGGTGTGGAATATTCAAGGCCATAAGCTTCAAATCTCTCGTATATAAGCACAGGTGCAACCATAGGATGATACGCAATGATCAACACTGCTCCAAATTCACTTATACCTCGTGCCCATGACATAATCACACCAGAA
>JAGHAJ010000152.1 GCA_021161545.1 Synergistota bacterium
ACATTTAGATTATACACTTTAAGCAGCCCGAAGAGAAGGTGGGCCGCTTGATATCTTTTCAGAGGTATCAACTTAACGGGTATTAAATCCAGAGAACCACTTTTAGAAGATATGATACCCATTGCCTCTTCCCTTTCTGCTCCTTCTAATTCTGGGGCCTAGTAGATATGTCCATACCTATCTACTGACAAGCTTTATATACCTGTTGACAAGCTTTATAGATGTATGATAAAATTAAATTGGTAATGTGGCCTATCCAATTTAGAGGAGGAGGGATAATAGTGCTAGAGAGAGTAGAAAAGCTTATGGAAGGTGCAATTGATATTCAGGTTCATACAAACCCTGCGATACGGGAAAGGTTGTTGGACTCCTATGAAGCTGCAGTAGATGCTAAGTCTGCTGGGATGAAGGGTATTGTATTAAAGGATCTTAATACCTTAAGTGCAAATGTTGCTTATTTGGTTAATAAGAGGGTAGAGGGTGTTGAAGTATGGGGAGGAGTAGTTTTGGACTACTCTGTTGGGGGGATAAATCCTGCAGCAGTGGAAACTGCAGTGTCGTATGGTGCTAAAGTTGTTTGGATGCCATGTACAGATTCTGCGAATACCATTGAGAAAACCTATGTTACAGGGGAGACGAAAAAAGCTGCTCCAATGATAAAGATAAAGGATCCAGCCAAGGGGCTGTCTATATTTGAAGGAGGTATGGAAGGGAGTAAAATCTTACCAGAAGTTAGAGAAGTGATCTCTCTTGTGGCAAAGCACAACATAATATTGGAGACTGGGCACTTATCTCCTAGAGAAATTATAGAGCTTACAAAAGAGGCTAGGAAAATGGGGGTTAATAAGATAGTTGTTACACATGTCAATAGTGGATTTATTGGTGCAACCATCCATGATAAGGAGGAAATGATAAAGGCTGGAGCGTATTTGTGCTATACGTACGATTTATGTTTACCTACTACTTCCCGTCAGAATTCAGCAGATCTTGTGGAGGAAATTAAGAAACTGGGTGTGGAGAATTGTATTCTTGCCACAAATATGGGGCAATTGTACACGATTAGACCTGTGGAAGGTTTAAAGCTTGCAATTACTGACTTCCTTAGGAGAGGTATGAGTGATGAGGAAATAGAGGTGCTGGTAAAACTAAATCCTAGTAAGCTCTTGGATCTTGTATAGTAATGTATAAGTGATTATTTAGGGAGGTAGGATGATATGGGGTTAATGGATAGTGTAGATGTTCTCGTAATAGGTGGAGGTGTTGCAGGTGCCTCTATCGTGCGTGAGCTTTCTCGGTACGAGCTTGAAGTTGCAATGGTAGAGAAAGAGGCAGATGTTTGTTTTGGGGTTACTAAAGCTACTCATGCATTAATACACTCGGGAATACCTGGTAAAGGTATTCCTTTGGAGAATAGGACTTTGCTACTTGGAAACCTTAAAATGGATCAGTTATGTAAGGATTTGGATGTGCCTTTTGAGAGGGTGGGAAAACTTTTAGTAGCGTTCAATAGCGAGGAATTAGAAATACTGAGAATGCATGAGTACAACTGCAGAGTGGGGGGTGTTCCGGGAGTTGAGCTAATTACAGATGTTAATAAGATAAGGGAAATGGAACCAAATATTTCTCCTAAGGTGATAGCAGCTCTTTACACACCTACGACGGGTATAGTTAGTCCCTGGGAGCTGGTTTTTGGGCTTATAGAGAATGCGAAGAAAAATGGTGTGAGGCTTTATGTGAATGCTGAAGTGAAATCTATATTTGTGCAGCAGGATGGGAGCTTTATTGTTGGAACGGAAGTGGGAGATGTGAAGAGCAGGTATATTGTGAATGCAGCCGGTTTTGGCGCAGATAGTATAGCAAGGTTAATCGGTGATGATTCTTTCAAGGTGACTGCTGTAAGGGAACAAAGAATAATAATAGATAAAGTTTATAAAGGTTTGGTAAAACATTTGGTTCGGGCTTTAAATGGTTTAAAGACTACGGGAGATTTTGTAGCGCCCACAGTATATGGGGATATAATGATTGGAGAAACCATAGAGCATCCGGATGATGTTTATGATGTTGCTACTACTAGAGATGGCTTAGAAGGAAGGGTAATACCAAGGGCTAAAGATTTAGTTCCTTCTCTCCCTGTGAGAGGAACAATTAAGCCATTTGCAGGTAATATCCCTAGAGTTAATTTGAAGACGGAGGGGGGCTACAAGCTTATAGGAGATTATCTTGTTAAGCCTTCGCTTGCTAGTGAAAAACTGATTAATGTGGTGCTTACTGGTTCTGGTGTTGGTGCAGCTCCTGCAATAGCTACATATGTTGTTGAGGAGATTTTACCTTCAGTGGGGTTGGAGTTGAAGCCAAAGGATAGATTTGATCCAAAAAGGGAAGGGATTCCAAGGTTTGCTGAACTGACAGATGAGGAGAGAGCAAAGCTTATAGAAAAAGACCCTAGATGGGGGCATGTGGTTTGTAGGTGTGAGATGGTAACAGAAGGTGAGATTGTGGAAGCAATTAGAAGGGGAGCAACTACCTATGATGGTGTGAAGTTTAGAACCCGTACGGGGATGGGTAGATGTCAAGGGGGGTTTGATAGGCCCCGAGTTTTACGTATACTCTCCAGAGAACTAGGTATTCCGGTTGAGAAGATTACTCGAAAGGGAGACGGATCATATGAGGTTCTTTACAGAGTAAAGGAATTACTTTTGGATGCAAGAAGGGGAAGTGATAGTAATGTCTAGAGTATTAACGAAGAGTGTTGATGTAGTGGTGTTGGGTGGTGGACCTGCGGGGTTGGGGGCAGCTATTAGAGCAAAAGAGGTAGGAAGCAGAAGTGTTTTATTAGTGGAACGGGCAGAAGAGTTGGGGGGTGTTCTTCCTCAATGTATCCATAATGGTTTTGGGTTGCATTATTTTAAGGAGGAACTTACAGGTCCAGAATATGCATGGAGATTGATAAAGAAGCTTGATAAACTAGGTGTAGAGGTTTTGACGCATACAATGGCTATAGATATAAATGCTGATAAGGTAGTTACGGTAGTTAATAGAGATGGGGTAATTAAGATCAAAGCGAGGTCTGTCATTCTTGCAATGGGATGTAGGGAAAGGGCTCGAGGAGCTATAAGGATTCCAGGTGATAGGCCTGCGGGAGTTCTTACTGCAGGTACTGTGCAAAGGTTGATCAATATTGAGGGATATCTACCGGGGGAGCGCGTGGTGGTTGTAGGATCAGGGGATATAGGGATGATAATGGCAAGAAGGCTTGTTCTTGAAGGAGCAGAGGTTGCAGCAGTAGTGGAAATACTTCCCTTTATAGGGGGGTTAATAAGAAATGAAGTGCAGTGTTTGCGAGATTTTGATATTCCTACTTATACTAGTCATTCTACAATATTCATACATGGCAGAAACAGAGTGAAGGGCGTTACCATTACAGAAGTTGATAGGAAGATGAATCCAATTCCTGGAACAGAAAAGTATATAGAATGTGATACAGTTGTACTCTCAGTCGGTTTGATTCCGGAAAATGAGCTCTCTAGGCAAGCAGGTGTTGAAATAGATCCCTCTACTGGTGGGCCTGTAGTAGACGAGGTGTTTCAGACTAACATTCCTGGCATATTTGCTGGAGGGAATGTAGTGCATGTACATGATCTTGCAGATTATGTAACAGAATCTGCTGAAATAGCAGCAGAGAACGCTGTTAAGTTTGCTCAAGGACAGCAGGTTGTAGATGATACTACACGCGTTTTTGTAGAAGCTGGTGAGAATATAAGATATGTTATCCCTAGATATGTTAGTAAGAGCAGGCCAGCGAGTTTTTATATGAGAGTTTCTTGGCCCTTAGAAAGGGCAGTAATAAAGATAGGTGATATAGTGAAGAGGAGATTTCCTTTTGTTAGGCCAAGTGAGCAAGTTAGGATAGACGTGCCGGTGGAGAAGATGAAGAAGATAGAGGGAGAAAGATTAGTAATTAGTTGTGAAGGTACGGAGGTGATTCCTCGATGAAGAAAGAAATAATATGTTTACAATGTCCCTTGGCATGTAGAATGACAGTTGAACTTACTGAGAGCGGTGAGATTCTTAGCGTATCAGGTAATTCCTGTCCGAGAGGAGAAGAATATGCCGAACAGGAAATAAAACAACCTTTGCGGATACTTACTACTACTGTAAGGGTGCTAAGTAAAGATATTGAGCATCCTCGCTTACCTGTGCGGACCCAAGGGCTGATTCCCAAGGTGTTATTGAAGAAGTGTATGAAAACGCTTGCTTCTGTGGAAGTACGTCCTCCTGTTCGAGTGGGTGATGTAGTACTGGAAAACATATTGAGCACAGGTGTAGATGTTATATCTACCGCAGAAGTTTTGGAGTGAGGTATTCTATCGATGGATATGACAAGTGATATAGTTTCTAATATTGTTAGAACTGGATATGGTGACATTCCTGCGAGAGTTATTGAAATAACTAAGAAGTTTATTATGGATACTATTGGTGTGGGATTGGCTGGGATAAAAGCGCCTGGATGTAGAGAGATGCTTCAGCTCTTTAAGTATATAGGTGGTGTTAGAGAATCCACGGTAATGGGATATGGATATAAGCTTCCGTCTTTGTCTGCAGCTTTTCTCAATAGTATGTTTTCCCATGCATTGGATTACGATGATACATTGGACGATTCGGCGATGCACAGCTATGCAAGTGTGTTGCCTGCTGCTCTAGCATTGGCTGAGGTTAAGGGTAATGTTAGTGGAAGAGAGCTGATTGAAGCTGTTGTTTTAGGTGTTGACTTGAGTGTGCGGCTTGGTTGCGCAATTAAAACACCTTTAAGTTGGATTAGAACTGCGACTTGTGGATCGTTTGGGGCAGCTGCAGCTGCTAGTAAAATTATGGGTCTTAGTGAGACTAAGACCCATAATGCATTAGGTATAGTGTACAGTCAAACTTCTGGTAATGCACAGTGCTTAATTGATGGTGGTTTGACTAAGAGAATGCAACCGGCTTTCTCTGCAAGGGCTGGTGTCTTGTCGGCCTTAATGGCCGATCGTGGCATTTCGGGTGCGAAAGACGTCTTTGAGGGAAAGTATGGATTTTTTTACTTGTATGAGAGGGGGTTTTACGATAGGGAGGTTTGTTTAGAGGATTTAGGAAAGAAGTTTGGTAGTGAATTGCTTAGCATAAAGCCTTACCCCTCTTGTAGGATGACACACGCAGCTATTGATGCAGCCCTCAAGTTGAGAAGTAGTAATGACTTTAGTGTTGATGAGATTACTAAAGTGGAAGCGTATGTATCCAAAATGGTGAAAAGCATGGTAGGTAGGGTTTTCTCTGTTAGAGAAAACCCCCAAGTGGATGCACAATTTAGTATTCCTTATACAGTAGCGGTTTCTCTTGAGAAAGGTAAGATAGATTTGTATGACTTTGAGGAGGATGTGGTTAGAAAGAGAAGAGACCATTCTCTTATTAAGAGGGTAATTGTCCTTGAAAATGATAGTTTTGATGAAAGGGATATAAAAAGAGCTGTTGTTAGGGTTCATCTCAAGAATGGAGCTGTTTTTTCTGAGGAAACTAGAGTACCGAAAGGACATCCCGATAATCCGTTGGATTGGGATGAATGCATAGGGAAGTTTAGGAACTGTGTGCACTATGGAGGGTGTGAAACTCGGTCAATATGGATAGAGGAGCTGATAGATACTCTTGTACGTTTAGAGCAAATCAGAGATGTTTCACAACTTACCAGATTGATTAGTTGTAGCGTAAGAGATGATTAAGAGGGAGGTGGTTATTATGTGAGAGTTAATGGGTTGTGGGGGGTTGACGTCTATATTACTTTATTTGAAGAGGAGGGTGATATTATGAGTTTAAAGGGGAAAAGGTGGGTGTGGGTTGTTGTTTTAGTTGTTACTCTTCTGCTACAGGTTTCTGTGGTAAATGCTAAGGTTTTTCTTTCCTTAGGTACAGGGAGCTCTGCAGGAACATACTATTATTTAGGTGCAGGTTTTGCTGCGATAGTCAATAAGTATGTGCCTAATATCAGGATAACTGCTCAATCCACGGCAGCGGCCTTTGAGAATGCGAGGCTTGTGGCAACTAAGAAGCTAGATTTAGGGTTCACTTGTATGGGTACACTTCGCACTTTGAAGAAGGAAGAAGGTCTTGATTTGAGTGGTATTAGGCTTATAGCTGTTGGCCACAGAAGTGACGTTCATTGGATGACTATGGGAGATTCTGGTATTAAGCGGATAGAAGATATTAGGGGCAAGAGGGTAGGTGTTGGTCCGCAGGGAAGTGCAACGCTAAGACTTTTTAGTATTAAGTGTTTGAAAGCTGGGTGGAATCTCACATTGAAGGACTTCCAGCCAAGGTATTTTTCCTTTAAAGAGATAGTGAATGGTCTTGTAAATAGAACAGTAGATGCTGGTATTATAGCTGCAGGAGCTCCAGTTTCCTCTATTTTAAACTTGTGCACAATGCATAAGGTTAGATTTTTGGAGACACCGCCCCCCATAGCGGAAAAGATGCATAAGATACTGGGATACCCTATGCCTTTTATTATACCTGCTGGTACTTATCCAGGGCAGAGCAAGGATGTTCATACCTATACTATTAGACAGATGTTAATATGTCGTGCAGATTTACCGGCAGAGACTGTTTACAGTATTATGAAAGCCATATATACCCATCCTAAAGAGAAAAATGCGATACATCCACAGGCTAAGCTTTGGAATCTGAAAGGTTGCTTTAAGGGTAGTAACTCTGTACCGGTTAAGTTTCATCCCGGTGCAATTAAGTTTTATAAGGAGATGGGGATCTGGAAGTATAAGAATCAGTGGCAATAGAGAAGTGCTCCGCTAAGCGGAGCACTTCTCTAACTATTTACTTTTTGTAAAGACGGGGGGCTAAGTATGTCAATTTTAGGTGAAAATGGTAGAGAGAAATTGGTATCTGTGATTGCTATTGGGATGTCTTTGTTTCATCTTGCTACAGGTTACTACCAGTTAGAGGCGATGAGTCAGAGAATAATACATTTAATGTTTGCTTACACTTTGATCTACCTGACTTGCCCTAAATCGCGGGATTGTGGAAGGTTCTGTTGGATCCTGAGATTGAGTCTTGCACTCCTATATGTAATTGTATCTATGTACTTTCTCTTTACATGGGATAAACGGATGGGCCAGATAGGACTGAGTTTACCACTTTGTGATATAGTATTAGGTATTGCTATTTTAGCTTTGTCTCTCGAAGGTGCTAGGAGAATAATAGGTATTGTGCTCCCTGCAATAGCTGTGTTGGTTATAATTTATGCTAGGTTTGGAGAGATTATGCCAGATCTGTTTGCGCATGCAAACTATCCAATCGATAGAATTGTATATAGTATGAGCTTGAAAACTGATGGTCTTTACGGGATGCTTACAGGTATATCAGCCACTTTTATCTACCTATTAGTTTTGTTTGGAACTATGTATAAGGAGTCCGGTGCTGGAAAATTTTTTATGGATTTTGCCATGAGCTTGGCTGGAGGATTACGTGGAGGAGCAGGGAAAGTTGCTGTAGTGGCAAGTTCGCTGTTTGGTATGATCTCTGGTAGTGGGGTAGCTAATACAGCTGCTACAGGTAGTATAACTATTCCTTTGATGGTGAGGGAGGGGTACCCTAGCTACTTTGCTGCTGCCGTAGTTGCAGCATCTGGTTCAGGAGGACTAATAATGCCGCCTATTATGGGAAGTGCAGTTTTTATTATTATGCAGATTTTAGGAATCCCTTATACAGAGATAATGCTAAGATCCTTCATAATAGCAGTACTGTTTTACTTAGCACTTTTCCTAACTGTTGATATAGAATCCGTGAAGTTAGGGATACGTGGTAGAAACAGATTAGAATTGCCTGATACTGTGCAAGTGATTAAGGAAGGGTGGAATTACCTTATTCCTCCTTTACTTTTGATAGTTCTGTTGTTATTGCATTTTACTGTTACGAGAGCTGCTTTTTGGGGGTGTCTTTCTATTCCATTGGCTTCGGCTTTGAGGAAATCTACAAGGATGGGGTGGGAGAAACTACTTTCATCACTTAGAGAAGGTGCTCTTAGCGCTATATCTGTAATAGCTATACTCTCTACTGCGAGTATAGTAGTTGGAGTGGTGAATTTCACTGGACTGGGATTGATGGTTTCGTCTATATTGATTAACCTCTCTGGGGGTAACTTATTTTTACTGTTGGTTCTGACAATGATAGCCTCTATTATCTTGGGAATGGGGATCCCTCCTGTAGCGGCGTACATCGTTCTTGCAATACTTGTAGTTCCTGCACTAACGCAGATGGGGATTTGGCCCTTTGCTGCTCACATGTTTGTGTTTTACTTTTCTGTCTTGGCAGAGATAAGTCCTCCGGTTGCACCCAA
>JAGHAJ010000090.1 GCA_021161545.1 Synergistota bacterium
CAGAAACCAACCAGCTAAGAATAACCGATACCGACACAGAAGAAAAGAGTATAACCCAATTCCTTGTACTTAATCGCATTTAGAATAGCCACAAACTGGACAGGTTACACACCCTTCCATATGTTGCAAGACAGCACCACACTTGGGGCAAAGCTCCACTTCCACCTGTTCTACTTTCGATTTAAGCAACCTTTCCAACCCCTTGGCAATGGCATCTGGTATAGATAAAACTATCTCACCATGGCTGTATGTAGGCTGGCTACCCCCTATGCCTTTCAGCTGATTTATAACTTCCTCCATCGGTATACCACTTCTCAACGCAAGCGATATAAGTCGACCTATTGCTTCAGTATCAGCCATTGTGTCCTTACCAGACTTCCCCAATGTTGCAAACACCTCAAATGGTTTACCATCAAGCTCATTAAGTGTAAGATACAGATTTCCAAATGCAGTTTTCAATTTCTGTGTTCTCCCACTAAGTATAAATGGCCTCCTTTTCGGTCTGGGTAACCCATTATCATGTCTCCTTTCCTCATCCTTCACTCCCACATAGAGAACCTGTTCCTGCTTGCTTCTATCCCTATATATAGTTATGCCCTTACATCCCAGTTTCCATGCTAAGATATACGCATCTGCAACATCTGAAACAGTAGCTGTATGAGGCATGTTTATTGTTTTAGAAACAGCATTTTCCACATGCTTCTGAAATGCAGCTTGCATTTTAACATGCCACTCAGGTGCAATATCATGAGAAACAACAAATACTCTCCTCACATCCTCTGGTATGTCAGTTACACCTTGTATAGAACCACTCTCAAGCACCATATCTTTGAAACCCTCATTCCAGAAGCCTCTCTCTTTCGCTACCTTTTCAAGCTGTTTATTGAAATCAACAAGGGTTATTTCATTTTTCTCACCCTTCAGTGCTTTTCTTCTGTAGGCAAGCGCAAAAACTGGCTCTATACCGCTTGATGTCCCCGCTATGAGACTTATAGTTCCCGTTGGAGCTATCGTTGTAACTCCCGCATTTCTCATCATGGTACCCTTCCATATACTCTTATCAATGTAAGGGAAAGGGCCTCGCTGCCTTCCAAGTTCTTCAGAAGCCTCCCGTGCAGCATCATTAATGAACTTCATGAGCTTCTCGGCAAGCTCTAAGGCTTCTTCTGAATCGTATGGCACATTCAACTCATACAGCATCTCTGCCCATCCCATAATACCAAGCCCTATATTCCTGGTTCCTTTAGTCACCTCTTCTATCTGTTTCAAGGGAAACTTATTCACATCTATCACATTGTCGAGGAACCTCACTGAAAGTGCCACTGTATCTGCAAGTTTCTCCCAATTTATCTCACCATCTTCAACCATATGCAAAAGATTTATACTACCAAGATTACAGGAGCCAAATGGATGTAAAACCTGTTCCCCACAAGGGTTTGTGCTCTCTATAGGCCCAAGCCCGGGCAAGGTGTTTGCCCTATTTATAGTATCCAAAAAAACCATTCCGGGATCACCAGTTTTCCAGGCCTGATTCACTATCTTATCAAACAGCTCTTTCGCTTTACACTTTTTCACAACCTCCTTAGTGCGAGGATTAAGTATCTCATACTCACCTTCATCTAAAACCTTCTGCATAAACTCATCAAAAGCACCAACAGAAATATTAAAGTTTTTAAGTCTCTTATTCTCTTCCGATTTTGCCATGATAAATTCCTCTATATCCGGGTGGTTTACATTGAGAATACCCATGTTGGCACCTCTTCTCATACCACCCTGCTGAACTACCTCGGTAGTTATATCAAACACTTCCATGAACGATACCGGACCAGAAGCAACACCATTGGTAGAAGAAACAACGTCCCCTTTAGGCCTCAAACGAGAGAAATTAAAGCCCGTTCCTCCCCCACTCTTGTGCACCATAGCCGTCCACTTAACTGCGTCAAAAATCTCCTCCATGCTATCACCAACAGGCAAAACAAAACATGCAGCCAGCTGACCAAGTTTACGCTTTGCGTTCATCAGAGTAGGGCTATTAGGGAGGAAATCTAAAGAAGCCATAAGATTGTAAAATTTCAACTCCCATTCTTCTACCTCTCTGTCAGTTGCACCATAAAACCTCTCAGCACTCGCAACAAGCTCAGATACCCTCCTTAACATCTCCTCAGGGGTCTCTATAACATTACCATCTTCATCCCTCTTCAGGTATCTCCTTTTCAGTATCGCAAGCGCATTTTCCGTGAATTCCGGTTTTATTCTATCCATAATACTACAATCACCCCCTAAGCTCCTTAACAGACTTACCTATCCTCTTTATTCCTTCCACTATATCTTCCTCCGTGGGGAACGAAAAGCACAACCTCATAGAATGATGGCCCCCATAATAGGGATAAAATCCATCACCAGGAGTAAACGCCACCTTATTCTTGATAGACACATCAAATAACCTTCTTATTTCTATGTCAGAAAGTGTCAACCAAAAGAACATACCACCATCAGGTTCAACATATTCCACTTCTGGAATATATTCATCTATGGCACTTTTCATCACAGCCATCTTTCTACCATACTTTGTGGCTATCTTATGTATATGCTCAGATATGGAAACTTTTTTAAGATAAGTATGAAGTATCGCTTGAACCAATGCAGAAGTGGAAAGATCCATCCCCTGTTTGAAGGCAATAATCTTCTCCACAACCTCTCTTGGTACAACAATCCACCCTATTCTAATACCAGGGGCAAATATCTTAGAAAAGCTACCAAGCCTTATTACATGGCCTCCTTCAACATCCATAGAAAGCAAAGATGGTATCCTTTCCCCGCGAAACCTCAACTCACCATAGGGGTCATCTTCTATAATGGAAAAACCATACCTATAAGACAACTCAACAAGCCTACGCCGCTTCTCTGCTGACATTGTAATCCCCGATGGGTTTTGAAAATTGGGAATGGTATAAACAAATTTAGGACTTCTACCTCTAACGAGCAATCTTTCAAGGTGGTCCACATCGATACCATCTCTCTCCATAGGGACAGTGAGAAAAA
>JAGHAJ010000012.1 GCA_021161545.1 Synergistota bacterium
CGGCTGGTTCAAAATAGGGTTTAGGTATTAAGTAGAAAAGATAATTTCCAGGCATCTTGAAACTGTAATTAGCATGGAATGCTGTTACTTTTTTGTCTTTGTACTCTTCGAATTGGGGATTCCACTTCTCGAATACACTTATCTTGTACCTCTGTAGCGTGTTGGTCAGGTTGTATTTTTTACCATTTACCATTACTCCAAACTCCGTAGGTTGTTTCATTTCCATGAAGGGCCCACCTTCCATGGGATGAGCAAATGGCATGGAGAGTTCAATTTTTTGTGGTGCTATTCCTGTGACTACAGCTTTAGAAGGTATCAGTAGCTGAAAGTGGGCGTAAGCAACACTCCCGACAATTAGCACCAAGATAACTGACAGAATTGAAACTCTTCTCAATTCTCTCACCTCCAAAATAATACTTTATGTAAGTTTAATAATATTAAACCACATTCCTCTGCAGTTGTCAATACAGATAGTGCTTCCTTGTTGGATGTAGCTTAAATTGCTTTCACGCAGGAATATCTTTGCATTATGAGTTGCTTAGCTTTTATAATCATGCTATAATCCTTGCTTAAGATAAATTAACACGGAGGCTAATGCATGGATAATAAGTACAACCATGTAGACCCGAAAACTATAGAAAAGCTATTTAAAATTTGTGGCAAAGGTAACGTTATCTATGAAAAGGAGTTACTGGAAAATTATGCTTGTGATGAGAGTAACAAGCTTCTCTGTCATGCTCCAGAAATAGTGGTTAAGCCTAAAAATGCCGAACAGGTGTCTAAGATTATGGAATTAGCGAATGAAAGTTTGATTCCGGTAACTCCTCGAGGAGCTGGAAGCGGAATTGCAGGAGCGGCCATTCCAATATTCGGGGGGATACTTCTTTCGCTGGAAAGAATGAATAAAATAATAGAAATAGACAGAGTTAACCGTGTTGCCATCGTAGAACCGGGAGTTATTACAAATGATCTTTGCAAGAAGGTATCAGAAGAGGGATTGTTTTATGCAGGTTATCCAATGAGCGTAGGTGCAAGCTCTATAGGCGGTAATGTAGCAACAAATGCAGGAGGTGGGAAGGTAATAAAGTATGGAAACACTCGAAAACATATTCTAGGATTGGAGGTGGTATTGCCAACAGGAGAAATTTTAGAGATAGGTGGCAAGTTCAGAAAGTCAACATGGGGATATGATTTGTTGAATCTCTTGATAGGCTCTGAAGGTACCCTCGGTATATTCACGAAGATAGTGGTAAACTTAATACCACTACCTGGAATGACGGTAGATCTCCTTGCTCCATTCAGAAATATAGAGGAAGCTGTTAGTGCATTTACCAACTCTATCATATCTTCTAAAAGCGTGCCGGTAAGTGTGGAATTTATGGATAAAGTGTCGGTTGATGCAACTACAAGTTATTTGAATACCAATCTCCCGCTTCAAAATGAAGCTGAGGCGTACCTCCTTATCACAGTAGAAGGAGATACCAAGGAGAAGCTGGAAGATCTGTACGAGAAAGTTGGAACAACGCTGCTTCAGATGGGTGCACTCGATGTATTCATAGCGGACAACAAAACTAACTCTGAAAAGATATGGTTAGTTAGAAGGGAAATACTAGAGGGGTTGAAGTTTAAGGACCCTAACGTTTGTGCAGGGGGCGATGTAGTTGTACCTGTTTCGGAAATACCAGTAATCGTTGATGCAATAAGGAGAATATCGAGGAGCTGTAACGTAACTCCTGCTATTGTTGGACATATAGGCGATGGCAATTTGCATCCAGCGCTTTTCAAACCAGATGGTATAACTGTGGAAGAATGGCTGAGACTTTCTGAGGAAATACTTTCTAAAATCGTGGATGTAGCTGTGAAATTGGGTGGCGTGGGAAGCGGAGAACATGGTGTGGGCATTGAGAAGCGATCTTTATTCTTACGTTCTAAATCGCAAGTAGAGATAAAACTAATGAGAGGAATAAAGCAGTTGTTTGACCCCAACTGGATTTTAAATCCAGGGAAAGTCTTGTAAGTGTTGAGGAGAGAACCTTTATAGAAAAGGAGAGGTGTAGAATGGTAGTGCTGGGTATAGTTATTTCCTACATAATCATCCTATTTTTAATTAGTGCGTATTCCACTAAACTGGTAAAAGGGACAACTAAGGGATATCTATTGGCCAATCAAGAGTGGACCTTTTGGCTGGTAGCCGTGATGCTTGCAGGTTTAGCAATTGGAGGAGCATCTACAATTGGAATATCTCAGAGGGCATTTAAGTATGGGATCTCAGCGGGTTGGTACGATGTTGCGTGGGGTACTGGAGCAATTATTGTAGGACTCAGCGGCATACACCTATGGAGGAAGATGAATGTTACTACGATTCCAGAGATGTTATGTAAGTATTATGGAGCTGAAGCTAGGATAATAGGAGTTTTACTTCAGATCGTGATCATGTTGGTAATACTATCACTTCAGTTTGTTGCAGGAGGAGCTTTACTGTCGTCTATGCTACCCCATTACTTTACACTGACATCGGGTATGATAGCTACAGCTATCACATTCATCGGGATAGCTACTATAGGTGGACTGTGGGCAGGAGGACTTGCAAACATAGTAAATGTCATAATAATCTGGATAGGAGTTTCTATTGGAGCCATAGTTTCGTGGTATGGGGCAGGTGGAACCAGCGCGATCATCCATAAATTACCACCTCAAATCTCAGATCTAAATCCATTGAAGGGCATTGCTTTAGGGGTGTTGATTGGATGGTTCATCGTTATGATTACGCAGGCATTCTCTGTTCAGGCCATACAGCAGATAGGATCTGCTGCTAAGAATCCATCTGAGGCACGAAAAGGATTCATATTGGGCGGCCTGATCATGGCGCCTGTAGGGTTTCTTTCTGCTTTAATAGGAATTGCTGCGCGAGCAAAATACCCTCATATAGTTGCAGTGAAAGCTCTTCCTACCATTATAATGTCAATTAATCCATGGTTAGCAGGATTTGTTTTGTCTGGATTATGGGCAGCTGATATTTCTACTGGAGTTAGTTTGTTGCTCGGCTCAGCTACACTGGCAGAAAAGGACATATTAGAGTGGAAATTTCAGAGTTTTGCGAAGATGTCTCCAGCTAGAAAGTTGCTATTCACCAAGCTAACTGTGTTAGGAGTTGGCATTTTTGGGTTGTTTCTCGCATTTACTGCGGTATCTATATTGAAAGTATTGCTAATAGGATTAAGTGCTACAACGCCATTCACCATAATCTTCCTGTTTACCGTCTATAAACCTCGCTTTTGCAAAAGACCTGCAGCATTCTGGACAATACTGATAGGTATGGTCTTACTTGTACTGTGGAGGTTCATACCCTCTATCAGGTTCTTGCCACATCCTATATACTTAGAGTGGATAGTGTGTTTACCCCTGTTTATGATAATATCACTTGTATCTGATAAGAAACTGCTGACTTATGAGGTAGGAAACCCGTGAAAGTAAATATTCCATATGGGAACAAGGAGTTAGAACTTCAACTTGCAGCTTCAAAAATAGCTCAAGCGTTGGAGCCATTACCGACTCCAACGCTTGATTATCATACTTGCAAGGAGTCTATCGAAAGAGCAATAGTTGAGATGGTACCATCCTGTAGTTCATTTACTATAATAGTTCCAGATATCACGAGAATGTGGACTAGGAGTAGTCTTTTTACTTCTCAAGTTGTGGATGTACTGTCTAGACTTGGGATAAAGGCAGAGAGGATAACTGTTTTAATAGCAACAGGCTCTCACGATGGCGCGACGAAAGAGGAAATCATTACCATAGTGGGAAAGGATGTAGCTGAGAAAGTAAAAATTATAAATCACAACTGTTATGACGACAAGGATTTGGTTTATTGGGGAGAGACATCCTATAAAAACAGGGTATATCTGAATACAGCCGTTTTTAACACAGATTGCATTATAATCGTCGGAGGAGTTATGTTTCACCTTATAGCAGGATTTGGAGGCGGAAGGAAATACATTCTTCCAGGTATCGCAGGTTATGATACAATACAAACGAATCATTCGCTTAGTATACTACCAGATGGAACACCACATCCTAATGTCAAGCCGTCACTGCTGGTTGGAAATCCTGTCAATGATGATATGATAGAAGGAGCAGGTTTCCTCTTGAAGAGAAAAAAATCGCTTCTGATAAACATTGTGGATAATGGGTACGGTAAGCTTTCTTATATAACAGTTGGAAATTGGTACAGTAGTTGGCAAGAAGCCTGTCATTTTGTGGAAAAGTTCTATAAGGTAAAGATACCTTCTTTAGGAGATTTTGCCATTGTTTCTCCTGGAGGGTATACTAAAGATGCTGTATTGTACCAGTCTGTGAAGGCTCTATTTAATGCCGCACTATGCGTAAAACGCGGTGGCCAGATAATCTTTGTGACTCAATGCAGATATGGGATAGGGAATGAAGAATTCGCAAGTGCTCTGGTTGAATTCAAGAAGAAACCTAAGTTATTGGGAGAACATCTCACAAAACGCTTTTCTATGGCGAAATATGTGGCGTATTCTGTACTTAATCTTGTAGAAAAGTTCAATATTACACTTATTTCGGACATTCCTTCCTCATCCATAGAGGAACTTGGGTTTAAACACAGTGACGATCTTGGTAGCTTAATAAACAGCTTGCAGGGAAAGGGTTATATCATTCCTTTTGGTGAGAATGTACTTCCTTATCCGGAAACTACAGATCTATCTAGATGAATAGAAGTGGTACGAAAATGGAGATATACAAGCTGATAAGTAATATCCCTATGATAGAAGTAGAAAGAGTGACTCCCTCCTCTCACTAAAGTGAAAGGCTTCCCGCTTCATTGGGGCTGGCTTGCTTAACCATTCCCTCTGCGGGCATCAGCTCGGGGCAGTCCACCCCTACCGCTGTTAAGGTAGCAAACCCTGTCTTAAGCAGATTTTGGGTAGCATTTATGTCCCTGTCGTGAACGGTGCCACACTTAGGACATACCCAAACCCTATCCGGGAGAGCTAAGTTTTCGTTCTTATACCCGCATACAGAACAGAGTTTAGAACCGGGATAGAACTGTTCAGCCTTAATCAAAGCTCTTCCGTAAAACTCGGCTTCGTAGTCAAGTATAGAAATAAACCTATGCCAGCCTGAGTCTGCTATGTGCTTGGCAAGAATGCTTAGGTCTCCTACAACAATGGCTTGGTTATCGCCAATTATTTTCTTACTTAGTTTATGTAGAAAATCGTTTCTTTGGTTGGCTGTTTTCTCGTGGAGTTTTGCAACTCTCTGCCTTAGGATTTTCCATCTTCTCGAGCCTATTTAGGTCAAGTCCCATATTTTGTGTAAATTTGTCCAGGCCTCTGGTAATGGCATTATCAGCTCTTGTCAAAGTAACAGATCTTGGGACTCGGTTTGGTTCGCCGGAATAAAACATATTCGTAATAGTCCGTCATATCTAAGTATCTCCTTTCACCAGCCCACTTGTCGTCCATCTCAATCAACAAGGCTCCAATCAGCCTAACTGCCGATTCCCTGTTAGGAAATATACGTATAACCCTCTCTCTACGCCTTATCTCCTCATTCAATCTCTCTATGCCGTTGGTTGTCCTTAAACGCCTGCGGTACCTCTCCGGTAAAGCCAGTACAGCTACAGCATCATCAAACCCCTCTTCTAAAATC
>JAGHAJ010000101.1 GCA_021161545.1 Synergistota bacterium
ACGCCATAACACTCCTTCTTCCACCAAGAAACTTGTGGGCTATAAGTTCATCTGTCATACTTCCCTGAATATCTAAAACCATTGGTATATTATACCATTTAGAGCAGAATTTTCCTACCCATCCACCCTCATGCAAATGTGCATGTATTATATCTGGTTTTTCTTTCCGGCATATCAAACAAGCTTTCAACAGCAACAGCAAATCTATGTAGGGTTTATGGACAGAAGGACCTGCTTCAAGCTTATTATACCAGGGAATCCTGACAGTTCTGTATATCTTAAGACCGGGAATGCCTCTTCCTATATGATAGGTAACAACAAAAAATTCTATCCCTTTCTTTTTTAAGGCCTTTATCTCTTCCAGTATCCTTACATGACACCCTCTATCTGCAAAAAATGGTGTCGGAGCAATCACCATCACTTTATACATTATCCACTACCTTCTTATTCCGTCTATATATCCATCTTGAAGCCCCAAGTCCAGCTAAGATAGCAACCATAGGTTCAATAGGAACCTTAAAACGTGCCGTACCAAGTGATCCTCCACTCAAGATACTTAAATACAGAATAACCACTAACACAACAATAACGGGAAGCTTCCATTTTGTTGAAAACAAACCCAAAAGCATCAAAAGATACTCAAAGATATAAAAGACCACAAGCACGAAATGTAGTAACAATATTCCCCTATAGTTTTTCCACATAAACAAGATAAATCTCTTTATGCTCATGTGGTAAAAAAACTTCCCAAAATTCGGGTATTCATCCAAAATACCAGAAGCTACAAAGAAATCCCCCGCACGGGTGGAGCTCCATACTGCTAATATTCCCTTAAACTGCACAATTGCAAAGTGCCACTTGTTTTTCAGGATGACTTCTACCGCATGTTTTTGCATTATATTATACAATTCACCCCATTGCTTCCCTTTGAATTCCTTTAACACATTCTCCATAAGCTTCTTCGCTTCCACTTCTCTACGACTATCATTTTTCAGTGCAAGTGTAGATGCAGCACCGTAGTTTAATAAATCCCAAGATTGTATAGCCGAAAACCCCCTATACCCGGTAAGGACATAATTTCTATAACTCCAACCAACTATAGGTAACACAAATATCAGTAGTAAAATCAAAGAGTAAAAAAGACTCTTCAAAAGACCAAAACCGTTCCTAAACATCCAGAAAAGGAAAACTATTACCAGAACAATCCCCATATACATTCCTATAGGTCTCACAAATGCTGCCAGAGAAAGTATCAAAAAACCAAACGCCAACCTTGACAGACCTCTTTTACTGCACACAAGAACACTAATAATCAAATATATAGCTGCAAGCAACATCACCGAATAAAGCGTACCTGTGAGAATTTTGTTTGTAGATATAATGAGAGAAGGGTTTACGGCAGCAATCAATCCTGCCCACCATCCAGCTCTCTCTCCACCAATAAGATATGCTATTTTATAAACAAAAACTACCGCAAGCAAACTAATAGCTATTTGGAATAACAGTATGGGCATGATCTTTAAACCGAATAGCAAGAACACCATTGCCAAAAATAAAGGATACCCCGGCGTCCTTATAATTTCTGATTTAATGTCCGGGTAAATCCCAGCAGAAAATAAATGATATTTTATCATATTCAGTGCTGGCATTACATAACTTGGCGTGTCTGGTTGCACGAAAAATCCCTGATTGTGCGTGTAAGCTAACCAGAAAAATGCCAAACGCAAAATAAGCGCTATAAACACTAACACCCACAATTTTCGCTGCATACACATCACCCTACTTTCCAAGAAGAATTTTGCTTAGAAGTTCTAAAAGTATTATCATTAAGAGCCCCTGTTGGCATCTGGGCGTTCAACAACTGAACTCATTATAACACAAATATCAAATTGCCCTGCACTCCCACTACTTTCCCTTTTCCTCCGCTTCCACTCCGCTTTAATACAATAATTTCAATTGAGGTTCACCCGTCTTTCTCCTCTTAGATGAAGCTTTCTATACCAGAGCAAAAGCAACAGGATAGGGCCAAATACAGCAACTTCTATGGACATAGCCAGAAAATTATGTGCATTTATGGCAGACCACAATGTTTTACCCCTCACTATATCTAAAAACGGTGTCACAGGAGAGATATAATAATTCTTACTAAAGGGCCAAAACAACTCTTCCCCGTAAGGGGGTCTCGTGTCCACTGCAAAATAGTCTAAAACAAGGTGTGACAGATACAACAGAAAAAAAGCCAACAAAACTGAAAAGTTAGCCTCTTTCCCTCTAAGCCTATAAAACATATATACCCCAAAAACAAACACAACAGCAAAAAACAGAGTGTGAGTAATCTGATGGTGGTAAAGGTTAATATCGCCCTTCAGCATACCCGGAATTATATCAAGGTCTGGTGCATTAGCAACAAACATGTAAGTGAGGTACCCTTTCCAATTTCGCCTTATACCTAACTTGTCCTTATTGAAAGCAACATATATTATAGCGCCCGCTAAGGAATGGCCCACAGGTGAACACATTTTCTTCCACACCCGAATTTAAGAATATCTATAAGTTGCAACATACTTGTGGAGCAGCCTCTTAATCTCTTCAGCAGAACCCTTAGCTACAGCATCTCTAAATTCTTTCACCATTTTGTCCACATCATCCAACGTGTAAATCTTACTAATATTG
>JAGHAJ010000036.1 GCA_021161545.1 Synergistota bacterium
GCAATGTGCTTGCACACGGTGAAAGCCTTTACATAATAGTTGAAGGTGCTCAGTAAAATATACTTCTTTTCCCTATATCACCGACTACATTGGTTATGTATAAGTCGCTATCTTTCAGGTTGACTACATAGGGGGTTATGAACTCACCCTTGTAGTTGGTTATTACTTTTACCTTCGGCCTTAGTGGTGTGCCTTCGTTGTTTTCTGATACCACGGCAGTGCTACCGTTGCTCAGATTTACAACGCTTCCCTGTGGGTATAGCCCTGAAAAGGAGAAAAAAGCATCTATGATTTCCTTTTTAAAGTGTATGGTTGCCTCTCCTAATAGCTTGCTTATTGCTTGGTATGAGGGTATCTTTTCTTTGTATGTCCGATTGCTTGTAAGGGCATCAAAGACATCAGCTACTGCTATGATTTGCGCAAGTGGATGTATGTCTTTGTCTTTTAGCCCTAAAGGATATCCTTGTCCACTTACCCATTCGTGGTGCTGATATGCAGATATCAAGATGTTAGTATCTATCTTTTTTACCTGTTTGAGTACCGTGAGAGAATATATTGGATGGAGTTTTATCTGTTCCCTTTCGTCTTCTGTTAAGGGTCCCTTTTTCATCACTATAAATGGCGGTATCTTTAGCATTCCTATATCCTTTAGCATACTGCTTATGCCAATGGTCTGTATTTCTTTGTATGAGTATCCAAGTCTTTTTGCAATTGCCATCGAGAGTATTGCAACATTCAGTGCGTGGGTGGCAAGGTAATCCAGGTTTATTGTATTGTCCAGAAGACTCAAAATTATTGCCTGTGTGTTCATTATTTCCTGAAATAGGTGTTTCACAGGTATGGCGATAGAAGAAAGGTCTATCTTATGCTCACTCTTTACCTCTCTAACAAAGTCCTTGAATGACATTAGTGACAGATGTATGACCCTCGAGGATATCAATGGTATGTCTATGGTTACAAGCCGTTTTATCTCCTGAATGGGGGGCACTGGAGGAGGTCTATCTTCAAATATAACAATTTTCCTTACCCCAGCCTCTTGAAGGTAAGAAATAACCCTATCCAGCTTCTTTACTTTTGAGGATGGAGTGCCTTTTGATATGAGGACTGCTCCGCTCCTCGGATCTATGACATCTTCTGCAAATGTGAACTCCCCGTCTAATTCTGAGAGGTCGGTTGGTTTCTTCCACTTCATTACTCGTTGCTTACTAAGGAGGCCAACTGCTCTTTTTCACCTTCGGAGAGAATCTTCTCTATATCCAGGATGATTATCAGTCGTTTGTCCATTTTTGCAATGCCTTTTATGTATTTCCTGCTTATTCCAGCTATTATCGGTGGTGGTGGGTCTATCTCCTTTTCCTGTATTCTCAGAATTTCGGATACATTGTCAACTGTCAATCCTACGAGCGTATTGTTTAAGTTCACTATTATTATTACCTTTTGTTCTGATTCCCCTGCATCCTCTTTTTTGAATCTCTTTTTGAGATCTATTATTGGGATGATTATACCTCTGAGGTTTACTATTCCTTCCACGAATTCGGGTGTATCCGGTATCTCGGTTATTTCCTGATATCGGACAATTTCCTGAACGAGTGAGATTTCTACTCCATATTCTTCCTTTCCAACTTTGAATGCAACAACTTGAACTACTGCCATCACCTTCCCCCCTTCTAATTTTTACCATATTATAGCATATTCATGCTCAGATGGGACTTGTTTTTAATTCTTTTTTGTTTTATATTTACTTTGTTAGCCTTTTCTGGAGGGATGCTCTATGACAATGTCGTCGTTCGATGTTAGGGAGAAGATAGCTAAAAGGTTGAAGGACCTTCCAACTTTGCCACATGTTGCACGGAGAGTCATAGAGATAGCTTATGACCCGAAGAGCTCTGCTGCTAATATGTCTGAGGTTATTTCTCGGGACCAGTCGCTTACAGCGAAGGTGCTGAGGGTGGTAAATTCAGCTTACTATGGTTTTCCCCGAAAGATAGAGTCTGTTAAGCAGGCAGTTGTTATTCTTGGCTTTAAGGCGGTTTCAGACCTTGTTGTATCTGTTTCTGTTTTTGATGCATTTAAGAAAAAGACAGGTCTTGATTTTGATATGCTTGGATTCTGGAAACATAGTATAGGTGTTGCTGTTACTGCAAAGACTCTTGCGAAGTATTCGGGGTTTATGCCCGTTGAGGATGTCTTTGTGCCGGGGTTGTTACATGATATTGGTAAGGTTGTGATGGTCTCTTTTCTGCCAGAAGAGTATAAAGTGGTGATAGATAGAGTCAGGAGCACCGGCAGGTGGATTAGGGATGTAGAGGAGGAATTGCTGGGTATAGACCATGCGTCAATAGGTAGATTTGTTGCTGACAAGTGGAACTTTCCACCCAAGATAGTTTCCACCATATTTTATCACCATAGGCCGCTTTTGGCAAAGGACTATAGAGATATTGTTGGTATAATTCATGCGGCAGATGTCCTTGTGAGGGTGAGAAAGATTGGGTGGGGTGGTGATGCTACTATTCCAACTCTCAACAAGGATGTGTGGGCGATGCTGAAGCTTTCTCCTAACGTGCTCGATGATATATATGCGAGTATGGAGGAGAGTGTGAAAAAAGCAGAGGAGTTCTTTAGGCTGGCGCAGGGTGGTTGATTTGGAAGAAGAGAGACTCAAAGCCCTTGAAAAAGAGGTAGTAAACCTCAGGAAGGCTTACGATGAGATATTTTCACTCTTAAGGAAGATATTTGGTTTTCTCCAGTACACGGATGAGGTAAAGCTGTTGCAGGATGCAATAGACCTTCTGAGAGGTATTATGGACATAAAGGAGGAGGCTGTTTACAAGTTTGACGAAGATGGAGAGTTGGAGATTTCCCCTGAATTTGCTTCTTCTGATATGATTCAGGAGCATTTTGAAAGACTGAAGGAGGAAGGGGTGGTTGAATGGGTTATGAACAACGATTCCCCTTTCATTCTCAATGATGAGTGTGGTGTGTGTGTCCTTATACCGATGTCCTTTAGAATGAAACCTCTGGCTGTGGCGCTTTTGATGGTTGCGCTTAATGTGGAGGATATAACAGAGCAGGTGCTGTCCCATATAAACCTTGTAAGGTATGGAGTAGCTGCTAACCTTGCCAATATGAGGCTTTACAATGAGGTAGTTCGCATGCGGGACTATCTGTTTAACATCCTTGCTAATCTCACAAATGGGGTTGTTGTAGTTGCAAGAGATGGTAGTGTAAGGTTGATAAATCACACAGCAAGAGAACTCTTTGGTTTTGGTGAGCAGGATATCTCTGATAAGCACTTTTTTGCTCTTTTTTCCGAAAGTGTTTCATCTGTTCTAAGGGAGGTAATGATTGATGCTGAGTCGAGAGGAGATGTTGTAAAAAAGGAAGTGCAGATGGAGAATGTTAAGGGAAGGAGTTTCCCGGTAGAGGTTACATGTAAACCCCTTGGAAATTTGGGCTCTGTTCTGTTTGTTTTTCGTGACCTTAGCGAGACCAAAGAGATAGAGAGGATAAGAGCTCTGGATAGACTGAAAAATGAGTTCATATCCAATGTTTCTCATGACCTTAGGACACCACTTACAGGTATAAAGGCGTTCGCTGAGATATTGCTTGATGGGTTAAATGACATGGATAGGCAAGAAATAGAAGATGGTTTGCATACTATAAAGAGCGAAGTTGACAGGCTTACTGATATGGTGAATGAACTGCTTGATTTTTCAAGGCTTGAAAGTAGAATGGCGGTTCTGAACCTTAAAGAGATTGATCTTGTGGAGTTGTGGAAGAGTGTTATTAAGGTAA
>JAGHAJ010000244.1 GCA_021161545.1 Synergistota bacterium
GTTTTGACCTGAGGTGGAGGGGTCCTAACACCAAGGGGATTGGCAAAGAGAATAGGTGTTTTATGCCCGGGTTTGTTTTCAGGACCTGGGCATTATCTTTTTGAAATTTTGAAAGGGGGAAAGGAGCATGAAGAAGGTGAAGTTTATTACATACGGTGGGATACTACTTGCAGTTGCTGCGCTGTTTCCGGGATTACATTTACCTCAGTATGTTACAGGTCCTGTGGTGAACTTTACCATAATCCTTGCCACATATGTTTTGGGCACAATTGGAGGGGTTATCCTGGGTTGCTTAACACCATGGGTGGCGTTTATATCAGGTTTGATGCCGGTTGCATTTCTTCCACCTATAATAATGGTGGGTAATGGGATATATACACTTAGCTTTGGTCTTCTGAAGAATACAGGTCTCAAGGGGATGATTGCCGGTATAATTGCTGGTGCCTTTCTTAAGTATCTGTTTCTTTCCTATGCTGTAACGCACATTGTTCATGCACCGCCAAAACTTGTGCAGATGTTATCACTGCCGCAGCTATTTACTGCCTTAGTTGGAGGTGTAATTGCGGTACTTGTAGTTAAAACAGGTTACATAAAGGGGGATGTTTTAAAATGAGGAGGTTGGGAGTGGTTGGTATAGTCATTGAAGATAGGGAAAGACAGGCTCCGAAGGTAAACGAAATCCTTAGTGCCTGTAGTGACATCATAGTTGGGAGGATGGGATTACCATATAAAGAAAGGGGTGTAAGTGTAATCGCACTTATAGTTGATGGAACAAATGATAGGATAGGAGCTCTGACAGGGAAACTTGGCATGATAGAGGGCGTAAAAGTAAGGTATGCACTGAGTAAGGAGAAATGATGGAATACAGGGTTGAAAGAGACCTGTTGGGTGAGATGCAGATACCTTTGGAGGCATACTGGGGGATTCACACACAAAGAGCATTGAGGAATTTTCCTGTGAGTGGTATTGGGGTGAGACTCGAGATTATAAGAGCTATGGCAATGGTGAAAAAGGCCTGCTGTGAAGCGAATATAGAACTTGGTTATCTGGACGAGAAGAAGGGTAACGCTATATCTACTGCCTGCGATGAAGTGATACAGGGTGTTCTTGATGAGCAGTTTCCTTTAGATGCCTTTCAAGGAGGAGCGGGGACATCTATAAACATGAATGTTAACGAGGTCATAGCGAATCGTGCCATAGAGTTGTTAAGAGGTAAAAAGGGAGATTACTCGGTGGTTCATCCGATAGAGGATGTCAACCTTCATCAATCCACGAATGACACATTCCCCACGGCTGTGAAAGTGGCTACTATTTACAAACTTAGAGAGTTAAGTGGTGCTATTGCACGATTGCAGGGAGCACTTCAGAGGAAAGAAAAGGAGTTTGCATCTGTTGTCAAAATTGGTAGAACTGAGCTGCAGGAGGCTGTTCCTATGACTCTTGGAGCTGAGTTTTCAGGGTTTGCAGAGGCGATATCACGTGACAGATGGAGAACATTTAAGTGTGAGGAGAGGCTCAGGGTGATAAACATAGGTGGAACTGCAATAGGCACGGGTATAACGGCACCAAGGGATTACATCTTTCTGGTTGTGGACAAACTACGTGAGATTACGGGGCTTGGACTTGCACGTGCTGAAAATCTGATTGGTGAAACCGCTAATGTGGACCCTTTCGTTGAGGTATCTGGAATAGTAAACGCGCATGTTACCAATCTTATCAAGCTATCTGGTGATCTAAGGCTTATGAATCTCTTGAAGGAAATTGAGCTCCCTTCAGTTCAGGCAGGTTCATCTATTATGCCTGGTAAGCTAAACCCGGTTATACTTGAAAGTGTTATGCAGGTTGGTTTCTGGTGTATGGCATCTGATGGTGTTATTTCTCGTGTTGCCGCGCATGGCAGCTTTCAGATAAATGAGTTTTTACCTTTACTTTCGCATGCAATGATATCTTCTATGGATATGCTTATCAGGACGGATAGGCTTCTTGCGAAACATATCAATGAGATTCGGTGTAAGTCTGATTGGTGTGCAAGGTATGTGAATGAAAGCACAAGTATAATTACTGCCTTTTTACCTTACATCGGGTATAAGAGGGCAGAGAAGTTGCTTAACGAGTTTAGGAATATAGGGAAAGGCAATTTTAGAGAGTTTTTGAATAGCAGGCTTGGGCATGACCTTGTTGATGAAGTTCTTTCTCCTTATAGGCTGACATCGTTGGGGTACAGGAGGTCGAGGAGATGAATAGTACACCCAAGGGAAATAGGTTGCATATAGCATTGTCTGGAAGGGCAAATGTTGGGAAGTCCAGCTTTCTGAACCTCGTTGCTGGACAGGATGTTGCCATTACATCTCCTATTGCGGGAACTACCACTGATGTGGTTGAAAAAACCATGGAGCTTTTGCCGATAGGACCGGTAGTCTTTCTGGATACAGGTGGTATAGATGACAGAACTCCTCTTGCTGAGAAGAGGTACAAAAAGACGACCTCTGTTTTCAATCGTGCTGATGTAGTGGTATTGATAGTTGAGGCGGAGGTATGGACTGAATATGAAGAACACATCGTTGCGGAAGCAAGGAAGAGAAAAGTGCCCATTTTGGCGATTGTGAACAAGAGTGATTTGAGAAGCCCCTCTCAGGATTTTATTACGCTTTTGAAGGGTTACGTAGATGATGTTATATCTGTGTGCAGTCTGGATTTTACCGGCAGAGACAGATATGTTGATGCTTTGAAGCGTTTTCTTTTGAAGAATGCTCCTGCAGACTTTCTACAGCCACCTCCTCTAATAGGTGACCTGCTTCCACCGGGGGGATTGGCAGTCCTCGTTGTTCCGATAGATTTGGAGGCACCCAAAGGAAGATTGATCTTGCCACAGGTGCAGACTATAAGGGATGTTCTGGATAACGATGCAATGGTAGTTGTCGTGAAGGAAAGGGAGCTGGCATACCTTTTAAGTTTGCTTAAGAGGCCGCCTGATATAGTAGTTTGTGATTCTCAGGTTGTGTTGAAGATGTGTGCAGATACTCCAAGAGAAGTGCCGTGTACTACCTTTTCTATACTGTTTTCCAGGTATAAGGGAAATCTTGTTGAACAGGCTCGTGGAGTGGCACATATTGAGGAACTTAAACCAGGTGACAAGGTGCTTATTGCAGAAGCCTGTTCCCATCATCCGTTAGAAGATGATATAGGTAGAGTGAAGATACCCAGGTGGCTCAGACAATATGTGGGTATGGATGTAAGGATAGATGTGTATGCGGGCAGGGATTATCCCGACAATTTGCAGGATTATAAACTCGTTATCCACTGTGGAGGGTGTATGCTTAACCGAAAAGAGATGCTGAACAGGATTCAGATGGCATTGGATGCAGGTGTATCAATTACCAATTATGGGGTTTGTATATCCTTCCTTCAAGGAGTTATTAAAAGAACGCTTTCTCCATTTCCTGCTGCACTGATGGCGTTTGAGGAAGAGTTGGAAAAAATGAGAGAAAGGGGTGTTGGTAATGGTTTTGTCTGTGAAGGAAAAGAAATGGATGGATAGTGTTATTAAGGAAGAAGAAGTGAGGAGGTATATGGATGGGGAGTATGACTTTATAGACGATGAGGAGATATGGAGTAAACTCCTTTCCAACAGGAGTCCAGATAAAAAGCGAATAGAGGATATACTCCAGAAATCCCTTGCTATTGAGACACTCACTCCTGATGAAACTGCTGCACTGCTCAATGTAGAAGACCCTGAACTGTGGGATGAAATCTTCAGGGTAGCAGGCGAGGTGAAGAAGAAAGTATATGACAACAGGATTGTGACGTTTGCGCCTCTGTACTGTAGTAATTACTGTGTGAACAACTGCCTATACTGTGGTTTTAGAAGAGAAAACCTCAGGGAGAAGAGAAGAAAGCTCTCTTTGGAAGAAGTGAAAGAAGAGACAAAAGTGCTTGCAGGTGAGATAGGGCATAAGCGGTTGATAGTGGTGTATGGTGAGCATCCACTTTCAGATGCCAGATATATTGCCGATACGATTGAGGCGATATACAGTGTGAAAGTTCCTACTCGTAATGGTTTTGGGCAGATAAGAAGAGTGAATGTTAATGCGGCACCCATGTCCATAGATAACCTCAGACTCTTAAGAGATGTTGGCATAGGAACGTATCAGGTATTTCAAGAGACTTACAGTCATGAGCTGTATGCTAAGGTGCACCCAGAAGGCACCATAAAGCACGACTACAGGTGGAGACTTTACTGTATGCACAGGGCACTTGAAGCAGGGATAGACGATGTTGCCATAGGTGTGCTGTTTGGCCTCTATGACTGGCGGTTTGAAGTGATGGGATTATTGTATCATGCCAGAGAATTGGAGAAGCGTTTTGATGGCATAGGTCCACACACGATTTCTTTCCCAAGATTGATGCCAGCTGCAGAGGCACCCTTTGTACAGGAGACGAGATATAAAGTATCTGATGAGGATTTTAAGAGATTAGTGGCGGTGTTGAGGTTGGCGGTGCCTTATACAGGACTTATATTGACGGCACGTGAGACAGCGGATATTCGTAGGCAGCTGATACCTTTGGGTATTACGCAGACGGATGCCTCTACTAAGATAGGTATAGGTGCTTACAGTGAAAACTACGACGAACAGGAAATAGAAAGGCAACAGTTTATTATAGGAGACCCCAGAAGCCTTGATGAGGTAATAAGAGAGCTTGCAGAGATGGGATATATAACCTCTTTTTGCACAGCGGGATATAGATGTGGTAGGACGGGAGATAGAATTATGAAACTTCTGCGTTCAGGTAAGGAAGGAAGATTTTGTAAACTAAACGCTATATTGACATTCAGAGAGTGGCTGGATGACTTCGCAAGCGAACAGACCAGGCATATTGGGGAGCAGATTATAGAAAAGGAGATTGAAGAAGTGAAAATGCAGGTGCCTGAGAACTACTCGGAAACGGTATTTAATGAACTCCTTAAGTATTACGAGAGGATAAAGAATGGGGAAAGAGACCTCTACTTTTAGAGAATTTTCTGAGCTGGCATTCGAGATAAAGCGAAAGTATGGAATTGGCCTTCAGTTGGTTGAAATAATTGGTAGTAGATGGTCTTTTGTGGCAGGAGAGGAGGACGAGGAAAGTTTTCTTCCCCCTGAGCGCATTCGTGTAGCGAAGCGATTTGGCATTGTTTCTGCATGTTGGAGTAGATTACCGGATTTTGAAAAGGAGAGGATACTAACTGTGGTGAAACGATATGACGAAAGATGAGATTTTGTATTACCTTAAAACCCATCATGAAGTGGATATGTACGGAATTTTTGAGTTGGCAGATAGAGTTCGTAAGAGATACTGCGGTGATGGGGTGCACCTGAGGGGCATAATAGAGTTTTCAAATTGTTGTGTGAGAAACTGCCTGTATTGTGGTTTAAGGAGGGGAAATGGGAGGGCCCGTAGATACAGAATGACGGTGGATGAGGTTTATCAGGTTGCAGAGTGTGCTGTAGACGCTGGTGTGAAGACGATAGTGTTGCAGTCAGGGGAGGACCCATACTATAGTGTGAGTGAATTATGCAGAATGGTTGAGCGTGTAAAGGAACTTGATGTTGCTGTTACGCTTTCTCTGGGTGAGAAGAGCTATAGGGACTATAGGTCTCTAAAGGAGGCTGGGGCAGATAGATATCTGCTGAAATTTGAGACATCTGATAAGAGACTTTATGCACTTTTGAAGCCGGATTCTTCGTATGTAAACAGGTTTAGGTGTCTTGAGTATCTCTCAGAATTGGGGTATCAGGTGGGCTCTGGTAATATGGTAGGTTTACCCAACCAGTCTTCTGAAAGTATTGCTGATGATATACTCCTATTTGGGATGCTTGAACTCGATATGGTGGGCATAGGTCCTTTTATACCACACCCTGATACTCCTTTGGGTGGCTTTAATGGTGGTTCATCTGGTTTGACTGTAAAGGTCATAGCACTGACGAGGATACTCACAAGAAATGCCCATATACCTGCAACAACTGCTCTGGCCACGGTGGACCCTGAAGGTAGGAGGAAAGCCCTGTGTTGCGGTGCAAATGTTGTAATGCCTAATGTGACGCCGTTTTCATATGCAGCCGATTACGAAATATATCCAGATAAATTGACCGAGGATACAATTGATGGGGCTAAGAAACTTGTTTCTTCCGTTGGCAGGTATGTTGCCAAAGGCTATGGTCATAGCCTGAAGATGGGTGGGAATGTTAACATTCCCACCCATTAGGTTTTACTGTAGCATGTCCCTCTCATTTGGTGAATTTATTATTTGATTGAATTCTTCAATGGATAGATACTGTGGTGTATATGTTCCATTCCACCTTTTGATGAGTTTCATAAACGCTCTCATTTGTGTTTTTCAGGTGTTCCTGAAGGTCCTTTATGTTTAATTCTTCTACCATTGTACCTACTTTTAGTGCTTCGAGTAATGATGTACTTCCCTTCTTGACGAGATTGTTGTATATCTCCTGGAGTTTTTTGTTTTCGAACACCCATTTTGTCATTTGTTGCTTTAACA
>JAGHAJ010000261.1 GCA_021161545.1 Synergistota bacterium
AAGCTCAGAGGGTATTACAGATGGAGGCTTGTGTTGAAAGACCTTAGCTGGACTAAACTTCACGACTTGATAAGGGAAAAGTATTATGATATTCTTGTAAATGAAGGAAAAGTAAGGATTACCGTTATTATAGACCCATTGGTGGTGGATTAGGAGGCAAGAAGTTGGTAGGAAGTAGAATGGTACTCATAGTTGGAAGGCCCAATGTAGGCAAGTCTTCGCTTTTTAATAGACTTGTGGGTAAAAGAGTGGCTGTTGTTGATTCAGTCCCTGGTGTTACGCGAGATAGGATACATGGTATTTCTCAGTATGAAGATGTTCCTTTTGAGGTAGTTGATACAGGGGGAGTAGGGATATCTTTACCATTTGGAGAAGAGGTAAGGAAGCAAATACTGCGTGTGTTGCCGGATGTGGCAGTAGTGCTATTTGTTGTAGATGCAAAGGATGGTGTAACCTCTGCAGATGAAGAGATAGCAGACTGGTTGAGGAAGATAGATAAACCTGTGATCTTGGTTGTAAACAAGGTTGATAATCAAAAGGATGAGTATAGTATGGGTGATTTTTATGCGCTGGGATTTGGAGAACCTGTTGGAGTTTCAGCATCTCACGGGAGAAACATAGAAGAATTGATAGAAAGAGTAAAACTCTTCATGCCAGAGGAAGAAGTACGTTCTTTAGGTGGAGAGGATACTGTGAGGGTTGCTATAGTGGGTAGGCCTAATGTTGGTAAGTCTTCACTCTTTAATTTTATGGTAGGAGACGAGAGGGCTATAGTCACCGATGTTCCTGGAACCACGAGAGATGCTATAGATACTCTTGTTAGAAGGGATGATAGGTCATTCTTGTTGCTTGATACTGCCGGTCTAAGGAGGAAGTCCAGAAAAAAGAGCAGTGTGGAATACTATTCCACACAGAGAACTATAGACGCAATACTTGGTGCTGATGTTTGTCTGGTAGTCGTAGATGCCTTTGAAGGCCTGACAAATCAGGATAAAAAGATTGTAGCTTTGGTTGAAAGGGCAAATCGTGCCGTTATTATGGTTTTCAATAAGTGGGACCTTTTTGGTGAAGATGAGGCTATAAAGGAGAAGTTTGTGAGCCTTTTGAGGAAGGAGATACCATACTTTAGCTGGGTGCCTGTGAGATTTACTTCTGCTGTAACTGGTTATGGTATTGCTCCTTTATGGGATGCCGTCTCAGATGTTTATAGTAATTATACCAGAAGGATACCTACTGCTCGTTTGAATATCTGGCTGAGAGATGCAATTTTTGCTCATGCACCTCAGGTTGTGAAAGGCAGGAGGTTGAAGATATATTATGTGACTCAAGCAGAGGTAAAACCTCCAACAATGGTATTTTTTGTCAATGATAGGTCTTTACTTGTTAAAAACTACGAAGATTACTTGAAGAACAGGCTTCGTTACTCTTTTGATTTTACAGGTACTCCAATAATATTTAGGTGGAAACCCAAACAGAGAAAGGATTTTTGAGTTTTTTGTTGAATATACGATTAGGGGGAGTAAGGCAACTGCTTTGCAGAAAGGAGGTGAAAGTGGATGACTAAGTTGGAACTGGCCTCTAAGGTTGCAGAGAAGGCAGGTATTACAAAGAAACTTGCAGCCTCTGTTGTGGATGCGGTATTTGGCAGCATCGAGGAAGCACTTGCTTCTGGCGAGAAGGTGCAGATAGTTGGGTTTGGTAGCTTCGAGGTAAGACAGAGAAAATCGAGGAAGGGAAGAAACCCAAGAACAGGGAAAGAAATCAAGATACCTTCCAAGAAGGTTCCTGCTTTCAGGGCTGGTAAAGGTCTAAAGGATAAGGTTGCCAAGAAATAAGCTTTTGAATAGTTCTATCCATATTTCTGGTTTTAAACCCTCTGCCCGAGAGGTATGATTTATTCTTAGAGTAAAAAGAGTGGAAGATATTTCTTCTGTTGGTCTCTCGGGTAGGAGGGTTTTTAGATTGTTAAAGATGGTTTTTCTCCTGTGTAAAAATATGCTTCTGAGGAAGTTTATAAATGACCCTTCGTCAACAGGAAATAAAGGGGATTTCTTGGGTTTTATTTCTACGAGGACAGATTCTACTTTGGGTCTCGGGTAAAAAACGGTTGGTGGAATATCTTTTATCTTTGAAACTGTGGATGTGAGTTGGGCATATATTGAGAGAGGTCCGTATACCTTTGTAGACGGTTGGGCGATGAGCCTTTCTACAACTTCTTTCTGGGTTAGTAATATTATGGATTTGAAGAAGCTTCTTACCCTTAGTAGCTTTATGATAAGCGGAGTGGATATGTAGTAAGGAATATTGGATACACACAGAGATTGTGGTTTTAGTAATGTTTGAAGTTCTGCTTGGAGTATATCTTTACATACTATTTTTATGTTTTGGTTGCATGAAAATCTCTCTTTTAAATATGTGCATAGCCTTTTGTCTATTTCCACTGCTACTATCTCCGGGAAGGTTGTGCTGAGAGCTTCTGTGAGGTTTCCCATTCCTGCCCCTATTTCTATTACGTGTGTGGTATCATATCTACTGGCGAATTCTACGATTTCTCTTAGAATGTTATGGTCGTATAAGAAGTTTTGACCTATAGATGGGTTCCATCTGAAGGAAATCTCTTTTGCAATCTCTTTCATCTGCTTTAGAGTTAGCATGATAGACGTCCTTTTGAGAAGAATACAAAAAGACAATGGTCGGGGCGAGAGGATTTGAACCTCCGACCACCTGCGCCCCATGCAGGTGCGCTATCCAGGCTGCGCCACGCCCCGACAATGTTATTTTACTATATAAAATCCTTTTAGTCAACCTTTATACCTAATTTGTGGTAGCTGTTTGTGTATGGAGAATGGAGTTGAAGCGGAGCAGAAGTGGAGGATAACGCCTACTAAATTAGTGTAGGCTTTGCTACTCCTTGACATGAATATGCGTATGATGTACACTTTCTTTGAGATTACACTTAATTGAAGGGGGTATGGGCAATGAAGAGGAGTATGTTAGGTATTGTGTTGGTGATTGGCCTTGTGTTTTCTCTGTCTGTGTTTGCGTATAGTGCTCCACCTAAGAAAGTTGCTTATGTAATCAATGGTTCTTTAGGAGACCATGCGTTCTACGACTCGGGCTATAGGGGATTGGTGCAGATAAAGAAAGATTTTGGTGTCAAGATACGGGTTTTAGAGTGTAAATTTGACCCTTCTCTATACTATCCAAGCCTGCTTACAGCAGCAAGGTGGGCAGATGTTATATTTGTTATATCTTACGGGTTTGAGAAGGAGCTTAAGCAGATAGCAGATAGATTTCCATCTAAGATATTTGTAAATGTTGATACGGATGTTATGG
>JAGHAJ010000135.1 GCA_021161545.1 Synergistota bacterium
ATGCTTGGTGCCTATATTGAGATTACGAAGGTTGTGAAGGATGAGACTGCTGAAGATGTTGTCTTGGAGGTGTTGGGAAAGAAGAAGGCAGAGTTTATCGAGATGAACCGCAGAGCGTATTTGGAGGGGAAAAAGTATGTCCAATCAAGAGGAAACAGTAAGAAGTAAGATAGTTTTCTCAGGTAAGATTTTGAACCTTAGGGTTGATGAGGTTACCCTGCCTAATGGCAGGGTAACCTCGAGGGAAATTATTGAGCATAGAGGTGCTGTTGCTGTAATACCAGTCAAAGGGGATAAAATTGTCTTGGTAAGGCAATACAGAAAGGCTGTAGAGGAAGAGTTGCTTGAAATACCTGCAGGAACGATAGAGAGAGGGGAATCTCCTGTAGAGTGTGCAAAAAGGGAACTGGTGGAAGAGGTAGGCCTTTATCCTTTAGAGTTAAAAGAGGTGTTCAGATTCTATTCCTCACCAGGTTTTTGCAATGAGATTCTTTACCTGTACTTTTGTGATAAGTTTGAGCAGAGAAGTGTCCATACAGATGAGGATGAATTTTTGGATATAGAGGAAATTCCGCTTTTGGATATCTCTCGCCTTTTGGATGAAGGTGTCTTTAAGGATAGCAAGACATTGATAGGAATGCTTTACCTTAAAGGTGTAGGGCTCGCTTAGGGTCGTGAAGCAGAAAGAAGAGCTGCTCAAGAGTTTTGAAGCTTATTTAAGGTATGAGTGTGGGCTTTCTGAGAATAGTGTGGCAGCTTACTTAAAAGATGTGGAGCTTGCTTTAGGGGCAGATAAGAGAAATGAGATTGACATAGAGAGGTTGATGGAGAAGATTTATGCTTCTGATTATAGTCCCTCTACGGTTAAGAGGAAGGTGGCTGCTGTAAAATCCTTTTATAGTTTCTTGTTGCGGGAAGGTATGCTCTCACGTGATGTGCAGTTGTACACCCCCACTATAAGTGCTGAGAGAAAATTACCTTCGGTTTTAAATAATGAAGAGCTTGAGAGGATACTTGCAGCTCCGGATGTGAGAAAGCGCACTGGTATAAGAGATAGGGCTATACTGGAACTTATGTATGCTACAGGTATGAGAATTTCAGAAGCTACCGAATTAAAATTGAAGGATGTAGACTTGAAAGAGGGCATAGTGAGGTGTGTTGGCAAAGGTGGAAAACAGAGAGTAATACCACTTACGCTCTCTGCCATTGAGTGGATCAGTAGATACCTTGAGATTGTTAGGCCATTCATGGATAAGAGTGGGAGAAGTGAGTTTCTCTGGGTTGGGAAAAGTGGAAGAAAACTTAGCAGACAGGCTCTTTGGAAGGTGTTTAGAAAGTATGTATCGATGGCTGGCATTATGAAAAAGGTAACGCCTCACACCATGCGCCACACATTTGCAACCCATCTGCTAAATGCTGGTATGGACCTGAGAACGTTGCAGGAACTTTTGGGGCATAGCAGTGTTTCGACGACGCAGATATACACCCATCTGGACATAAAGAGGCTTAAAGATGTTTACAAGAGGTGTCATCCGAGAGCCTAAAGGGGTTGATAGTATGAGGTTTGTATTGATAGTCTTGGATAGTGTTGGTATAGGGGAAGCACCAGATTCTTATAAGTTTGGGGATGTGGGTGTCAACACTATTGTGCATGTAGCAGAAGCAAAAGGTGGATTGTACATGCCGAATATGCAGAGGCTTGGACTGGGTAGTATAGAGCGGATAGAAGGTGTAGAACCATTGGAAAATCCTCACGGATGTTATGGAAAGATGCAGGAAGCGTCAGCGGGAAAGGATACGACTTCAGGTCACTGGGAGATGGCAGGTGTTATTGTATCCAAACCCTTTCCTGTGTATCCGAACGGTTTTCCAAGGGAGATAATATCAGAATTCGAAAGGAAGATTGGACGTAAGGTGCTGGGGAATAAGCCTGCATCGGGTACAGTAATTATACAGGAGCTTGGAGAGGAACACATGAGGACAGGTTATCCTATAGTATATACCTCTGCGGATAGCGTCTTTCAGATAGCTGCTCATGAGGATATTATACCTGTTGAGGAACTGTACAGGATGTGTGAGGTTGCACGCTCTATTTTGAGGGGAGAACATGCTGTTGGGAGGGTAATAGCGCGTCCATTTATTGGAAGTCCTGGAAACTTCAGAAGAACGGAGAAGAGGAGAGACTTCTCTCTACTGCCAATACAACCTACTGTGTTGGACTACTTAAAGGAAGCGGGATATGATGTGTGTGGTGTTGGGAAGATTGAAGATATATTTGCACATAGAGGGTTGACGAGGAGTGTACATTCAGGGAGTAATGCAGAGGGTATCGATGCGATAAAAAGTTTTCTCGAGGAGCATTGGGAAGGCTTGCTGTTTGCCAATTTGATAGATTTTGATATGCTGTATGGTCATAGAAACGATCCGATAGGTTATGGTAATGCACTTGAGTATTTTGATAGGAGGCTTCGGGAGATTATGGAGCTGATGGATGAGGATGATGTCCTTGTAATTACCGCTGACCATGGGTGCGATCCAACTACCCCTGGGACCGACCATACAAGAGAATATGTTCCCCTTATAGTTGCAGGTAATCGCATTAGAAAAGGCGTTAATTTGGGTGTAAGGAGAAGCTACGCAGATGTGGCAAAAACCATAGATGAAGCATTTTCCTTGAATAAAGTAAGGGTTGGTGAGAGCTTTTGGAAAAATATAAAATGGTGAGTGAAAGTGTGGCCTTTTTGGAGAAGGTTTTTGGTAAGGCACCCTGTGTAGCAGTGGTGTTGGGAACGGGGTGGAATAAGGTAGCTGATACCCTTTCGATTTTGAATGTAGTGGATTACCCTTCTGTACCTGGGTTTGCTGATACATCAGTTAAGGGGCATAGGGGTAAGCTTTTACTCGCAGACGTTGGTGGAAGGCGTGTAATTTTTCTGCAGGGGAGAATACACTACTATGAAGGGTATGGTATGGATGCTGTGGTCTATCCTACCATAACAGTGGCGTATTGGGGAGTTAAGAGAATTATCCTTACCAATGCTGCAGGAGGGGTAAGCGATTTCATAGATTCGGGAGATGTGGTGGTTATAAAGGACCATATATCTATTTGGGGTGTGAATCCACTTATAGGTATCAAGGACAGTTTTGTTGATATGGTAGGATGTTATGATGTTGAAATGCAGGATTTGGCTGAAAG
>JAGHAJ010000050.1 GCA_021161545.1 Synergistota bacterium
GTAACACCATGATATCAAATAACATCATGAAATTCCCTGTCCTTCTCTTAGATCACTTCCTAAGCGTCGTGTCATACCCAATGGAATGGCTGAAAAAGTATCTCAATCTTCACATACTCTCAAAAGGTGGTAAATATGTCTATGCTCAGTACCCATCAACCTCCCCCCAAGGAAGCGTGCAATATGCTTTACCAAACCGTGCAAACTATAGGGTGGAAAGCAACACTATGCATCGCCTTAATTGGAAGATTATACCTCCAGAGAGGGCTGATGGAATAAAAAAAGGGGCAGGTTTAAAACCTGCCCCTTTGCTATTTCTGATTAGAAGCTCACAAACACCCTTGCTCTGATTGCATCCTCATCCTTCGTATCGTCGTCGTAGTCAGCATTGTCGTATGCCAATTCGAAGTATGTAGATGGCGTGTACTGGTACTTGATTGTAAATGTGTAGCCTTTTCCACCCAAATCGTTATCTGCATCATCACTGTAGTAACGCTCTGTTGTGGATATTTTGTCGTTCCACTGCTGAGATGCCATAACGAACAGCACTTTGTGGTCAACACTAAGAGTATTATCCACACCAAGTGTTTCTGCTGGGAAGCTGCTTACAAGATAGGCAAATGGTGTGTTGATTAAGAATGCTCCTTTGTCTGCCTTTAAGTACTCTACATTTAACGATGTAAACTTCAGGACCTTCTGGTCAATAGCAAGTCCCGCCTTCCACACATTCGGATTCTCGTCATTGGTGTCTTCTCTACCATATATACCGTAAAGCTTTACGCCATCTGTGAATGTAACTGTGAAGTCGCCAAAGAGAACGCTTGGCTCATTGAAAGAAGGTGCATCTGTCTTTGCTGCCCACTTCAAGTAGGATACTGCCAGCCTGAAGTTGTTGCTGATATTGAAGTTCAACCTTGCACCATACAGGAACTGGTCGTATAGATAATCTGTTCCACCAACTGTAACTGTTCCATCATTGGTATACTGCCCATAAAGAAGCGTGATATCACCCACTCCAAACTTTTTCGTGAAGGAGAACATTGGAAGTCCAATGTCTGTCCATATAGCATCATTATCTGCATACAGCCCTGCAGCTCCTTCCCAGTCGAAGCATGCCTTACCTGCCGTCATCGTAAATCCCCACGGCAGAGATACCACAGTATACGCCCTGCTCGTTGATAGTGTTCCACTATCCCCATCAAACCTGAAGTGAACCGATACTTTGTCATCTACCTGCTTTGTAACATATATCCTTGCCCTGCTAACATTGATATTCTCCTCATCAGTTGTTGCTGCGCCATCTCCACTCTTGAACAATGCATCGAACCTAAACTCGCCAGAGAACTGGAACCCATTTAAGTTCTTTTCCACTACGCCCAGTCTCTTGTCGATTGCATCCACCTTTACGCCGAGTGCCTTCAGCTCATCCTGGAACTCCACGACGAGTTTCTGAATTACGGCGAGGTCCTCTTTAGATGCATAGTGATTCTCAACGTATGCCAGAGCCCTTGCTGTAGCAACTGCGAACTCGTACCTTGTCATCGGCTTTGTTCCCTGGAATGTACCATCTGGATAGCCCTGCAGTACTCCCTTTGCAGCCAGCTGTGCCACTGCATCGTACGCCCAGTGATTCATCGGAACATCAACAAACGGATTGGCGAGCACCGGCACCGCAAAAGCGAATACCACTACTACAGCCATCAAAACTGCTAATTTCCTCATTATTCTACCCCCTTGGATTTTGGTTTTGCCACCTCTTCATCCCTTGGGAGCTCAAACACCAGAGTTTCCTCGTTTCCTCTGATTTAAAACCCCTCTTGAGATATCAGGTGGCTTTATGCAATAGCCTCCTTCTCCCCCTGCCCTGTTGCGTTCACCAAGGAGCATCGCACCTCCTTTCCTTGCATCAGGCTTCTTGATAGTGGAGGATTCTAAGAGACTATCTGCCTGTTTCGGGTAGTTTTGTCAAGGACCAACCACTCTACACTTACAAGTATAAAGGCCTTTTTTACTGCTGTCAAGGGACAAAATGCAAAAATCCTAAAAATCTATGTAAACTTTTATCCCTACTTTCTTTTCTTTGTCAACCTGTTCAAAGCTGAACCTGAAAGTAGTACCCGGTTTGTAGTAATATGCCATGCCAAAACCAAACATAAAACTCGTTCCGTTGGAAATGTTTGCATCCGCAAAACCAAGCTCACCAGACAACATGAATTTATTGCCCATGTCCTTCGATGCACCTAAGGAGAGCATCTTCGTGTTTATGCCCGCACCCACAACATTTGCGTATCTCTCAAACAGGGCATCTGTTTTCTCCGAATTGGTAGAAAGTTCAAACGCATGCAGGTTATCAAATTTTATCAGATTTACATAGAAGGAAAAGCTGTGATTGAAACTTTCTGGAGTGAGGTCAACATGCGCAAAATATCCACCTTTCTGGGGTGCATAAAACCCCCAAACTTCCGCCACACTGGTGCCGGCTACTATTAAAACAATAAGAACGCTTACTCCTACAGTTGCTACCCACCTTTTCATCCCATTCACCCAAGATAATTATACCATACAACCACGCATTTTCAAAGTGGTTTGTTTGATTGTTTACCCTCAAAAGCACTAAATCTCCAAACAACATTTGTAGATTTGGACATACATTACCTCTGTCTTGCTTCACAGAGGCTCAATACCCAGATACCTTATCTACCTATATCCTTGCCATCCACTTCGGTACCGAATTACAGAAGGTAAATAAAACACAAACAGAGCATAAACGCTCTAAAGTTCGTACGACCAGAAGTAAGCTATACCCTTGGCTTGCAGGAATCTCTCTATGCTTGGTGGGTAGTCATGCGCAACAAAGAGCAAAAAGACATCTACAGATTCATTTTCTCCTATCAACCTTGCATATCTCTCGAAGCGTTCTATCTCCTTCTTTGAAGGTCTTACCTTACACTCCCCAAGTATAAGAATGCGTCTGCCATCTTTTTGAGCATACCTATACACATTTACATGTATATCTTTGTTCTTGACGGTAACATACCGCCTCACAAGCCCATCCTCTACTTCTATACCATGCCTTTGAAGTAAGAGTGATGGTAAAGCCCTGTACGCACTATTCTCCAGACTGTATCCAACAGAATTGGATATACCTTCAAGACGTTCTTCAAATGTCTCCATTCTTTTCGTAAGTTTTTGAATCTCCTGCTCGGTGCGTTTTTGCGCCTCAGAAAGCTCTTCCACCCTTGCAGCAAGACTTTCCAATCTCTCTTCAGTGCGTTTTTGTGCCTCAGAAAGCTCTTCCACCCTCGCAGTAAGACTTTCTAACTTCTCTGCAAGACTCTCCAGCCTTTCTTCGGTGCGTTTTTGCGCCTCAGAAAGCTCCTTGACATTTTCCCCAAGCTCACGGACTATCTCCTTGAGCTCATTGAACTCCTTCTTACTTACAGATTCTTCTCTCTGACGCTCAACCTCTTCAATCAAGAGGAGTAAGGTATGCCTGAGCTTAGGATCCACGTTCTCAAGCTCCCTTACAAAAGCCACACTAATAGGCACCCTTCATCACCCCCATGCTTTTCCAATAAATATTATACCATAGCTTAAAAATCAGGAGGTATCTGGTTGCATCTGCTGGACTTTTCACCCTACGGTAGTTTAGCAATACCTTTTGCGCTACATCGATACCTTTATGGAGAATAAAAGGCTTAAAAAAGATATTACGCCTGCTCCAACAGCAAAAACCAAGCCCGTTAGTGGTTTTGAAAAGTCCATCGTTAACGAAAGGATATACACCAGCGACAACATCAAGGCTATTACTGTAGGAAAGAATAGTAGGAAAAATTTGACTTCGCTCTTTTTGTTGTTCCATATACGGTGCTTTTGGACAGTTCTCTTTTCTTTGCGACGGAGATTCTCGTATAGGTTCACACCACCAAGCAGGAACAATACAAAAGCTGCTATGTAGGAGAAAGTATTTCGGTAAGGCATCAGAAGGTAGCCAATATACCACCCTACCACGACGAGTACGATATGTGCCCATATCTCCGATACGATGAGTTTTATGTTTGTACCGTGCTTTGAGGCAAGCACCGTAATTGCCGCTATGTTGTCAAGAGATATCACTGTGCCTACCATTACCCCAAAGAGCACAAATGCCAGTTGAGACACCATTAAACTAACCTCCTATAAGCTCCCACACCGCAAGTCCCCACATACACGCAGTTGATAGGACTGCAAACAGTCTTGATTCTCCTTCCACCTTCGAGCCAATAAACCATGCAATAACTATCACTCCTATATGTGATAAGATTTCTCCAACCAATATCCATAGATTCGTGCCATACATGGATGTTATTGCAGCTGTTCCTGCGCTATTGTCCAGCGAAAAAACCATCCCTACAGTTACACCAAGCAAAAAGGTGTTTTTTTTCATCATGAAATGCCCCTTTGCGGCTGTTTTTATTCCACTTATTCTATTATATTGTTGCTTTCTTCTATGTCAACACAAAGGATAAGCAATCCCAGAATAGATATGAAACCGAGGTAAAAGAGAGACAGAAAACCGACCACTGAACAACACACAAGCAGAGTAAAAGCATCTTACTATCAAGAAGGATCAAACAGAGAAAACCAACTAACGATACAAAGCCGCAAAAGGAATCAACGGTAAGAAAGTCATACCAAGGATGGGAAGGAGGATTAGTTGCTCTTTATACTCAAAATATACGATAAAAAGCAAAGCATAGACATACAAGAATACCCGCGGATAACTCCAGTTTCCTCCCCATATAAGCGGAGTAAACAGAGTAGAAATACCAAGAAATACAAGCAAGAGCAATAAAGGTAGAGAAATATACCGTTTCATTAGGAGTCTAATCCCAATCAGCAGCGAAAATAGAAAAGAGGCAAAGAAAAAATCTATCATCACTCTTGTAGCTAAACTCCTACCAGAAAGCATATAACCAACAATAAATCCTACAGAGTTAAAAGGCAACCCAAAATTCGAGCTCCCCTGCACATACGGCAGGACTCCCAATCTGAACCAGATGTAAAGATGCCATCCCACAAGCAGAAATACGGGCAAGGAAAAGCACAAAATACACTTTAGTCTACGTCTGTCTTCGTGTAAAACATACCATAAAAAGACAACAATGGCGACCACAACCCCTATCTCTTTGGTAAGAACACCAAAAGCCAGAAACAGAGAGGAAACACAAAAAGCCCTATTCATATAATAATATATTGCACCAAGCAGAAGCAGAATGGCAAGAGGTTCTGCCAAATCCCGTAAGACACACATAACAAGCCCAACAGAAGCAGCATACAACCCACCTATCAAAAACCACTTCTTGACACCAAACAACCTGGCAGTTTTTACCACATAATACACTCCACCCACTACAGCCAACAGGTTGATAAGCCACATTATAAAAGGTAATAGTCTCACCTTCCCAAAGCTTAACAACGAAGACAAGAGTGGATAAAATACCCTCTGGTATCTATAAGACGGGGAATCTATCTGTTTGTAAACATTTCCCTTGATAAAGGGGTCTAAGGCAATATAGTAGTAAAACTGACCATCATAACCATCATCAGAACGCACATGCGTCCCATTAGGGAAATACATGGGATTGTAAAACCTGCTACCCACATGTAAAAATACGGTAAGTCCCCCACCCACAACACGCATGTAGCAAACGGATACAACGGTGTAAAACACAAAAACCAGAAACAATAAAGTTAGCAACTTGACCCTGTCCGACATGCAGAGCTCCGCTTCAGAAAAGCCTCACGAAGGTTGCCCTTATCCATGGGGAACCATCTTCATCAGATATATAATAAACTATAAAAAACTCGTTTCTATCAAGCTCAATGATATCTGCATAACCGCCATCATACATGTCCCCCGTATACTTATCAATTCTGAAGTAAGTCCACTCAGAAAAATTATCTGAGACTGCCAACCCCACGCCGGGAATTTCCTCCATCAAATCTCTAAAGACAAATAACACTCTACCTCCACAAGATTTAAGGAGCATTGGAGCTTGTCCTAATATACCGATACCATCAGGCTCATTCCACACAGAAGCATCCTTGCTGAAAGAGTAATAGAGTTCAAAAGAGGGTTCTCTACTCCTCATAACAGCTATAAACTCATCATCTAACGGTAATAGCGAAACCTCATTCAGTTCTGGTGAAAAACCATCAGGGGTTACTAATCCCCTCACACTCCAGCTGTCTCCCAGGTCCCCAGATTCCACAATTATTGGAGTTACAACACCGTCTATCTCACCATAACCCGTTCCAAGGAGCAAGGAATCTACCTGCCGAATATGAGAAAATGGGCAAAATGTTGCATCAGGAAGTCTAAAAATACTTCTACTCGTGGGTGACTCTCCCACCTTAAACCGAGAGAGGTAAACATCACTCTTCACACGATATACAAAGCTCCTCGTCCACAGGAAAAGATGCTCTCCAAAAGGACCAGAAATTATAGCATCAAGCTCGTTATCAGAAAAGGGGACAGATATCTCATCCCATTCAATGGCATCCGCACTTCTAAACAGTCTAACAACGCCGCTTTCACCGTGAGGTTTTTCTGGGTTGACTATCCCCTCTCTAAACGCAAGAAAGATATATGAATCTGTCTTCACAACAGTGGGAAAAGACTTATATCGTCCTACTTCCTTGGCAAACAGCTCTCTTTGCTCTATAACTTTAATATCCACCGTCATTCCCTCCAACAATCACAGAAAGGGTCTCTGCAAATGCGACGAGACGAGGCTCTATGGTATTCATCATAGGTATACCCATATCTATCTTCTGCATTTCGTCCACATGCCTCTGATTGACATCCATCACAAAACGCTTCAAAAGGGAATAATCCACATTCCCATCCCAAATGCGCCTCCAAAGATTCAGCACTTTCTTCACGTTAAACTCATAAAGAAGCTCCTCATAAGTTGAGTATTCTTCTCTCTCATCTGCACTATACAAAGGTACATTCCCATCCCACAAGGAAAGGTACAAAGTATAATCACTGCCAAGGTCCCAACCCTCTTTCAAGATTTCCTCCAAGACATCTTCTTCAGGATAAACATCCATTGACACAAGAAACTTTGACCATTCACCAAACAACATGCAGAGAGAATCCAAACGGGATA
>JAGHAJ010000033.1 GCA_021161545.1 Synergistota bacterium
AAGACCAGCTAAAAGCTGATTATACTGAGATACTATATGGTCCAACTGCTGCTGGGAGACAACCTTTTTTCTGTACAGCCTCTCTATCCTTGCCTTGTCCTTCTTAACAGCAGACAGAGAAGCCTTAACTTTATTTATCTGAGCCAAAGAGGACTCATAAGCCGCCTTCGTAGATTCAAGCTGTGCAGATATTGTCCTATCATCTATGATAGCAACAACCTGTCCAGCTTTCACCCTATCACCTACATCGACAAGTATCTTCTTTATAGTCTCCGCATTTACCTTCGGGAACACCTTCACATCTTGAAAAGAAACCACATTTCCAGACTCCTGAAACCATATGTGAAGTTTCCTATATGCCACCACACCAACCTCAACAGGATAGACAATCTTCCTCGCCACAATGATGCTTTCTTTCTTTCCGATAAACTTTGCTATTAAACCATGTTTGTAGGCATAAAACATACCCCCAATAATAAGCACAAATATAATGGTCCAGATTATGCCCTTTGCCTTCTTACCCATGCTATCATCTCCTCTCTGTAACGAACTTCAGCCTGGCAACAGCCATATTCGCATCATACAGAGCCTGTATGTAGTTTGTCCTCGTTTGCTTGAGAGATGTCTCTGCGTCAAGTACATCGATATTCGTGCCAACCTGAGCTTTATACCTTTGAGTGGCAATCCTCAAATCGTCCTTTGCCTTCTCAAGCTGCTTCTCTATAGTAGCTATTCTCTCTTCCGCATCAAGAAGATTTACATACGCAGAATTTACCTCCAGAGCAATATTATCCTTGAGTTGTTCCATAGTTAACCTAAGCTGTTCTATAGAATACTCTTTACCCGAGACTGCTGCATCTGTCTTACCCCCATCAAACAGCTTCCAGCTCGCAGCAAGGGCAATATCCCATTCATCGCTGTCTGGCCAGAACTTATCTCCTTCTTTATAGTAGTCAGCAGACAATACTATCGTTGGTTTTGTATCACTTCCCGCTATTCTCTTTGCAGCTTCCAGCATGTCCAATTGCAGCTTTATAGAAGAAAGCTCATACCTCCTACCAAGAGCTTCCTTCACGTAATAATCTACTCCCTGATGGATACTTGTGTATTTGAGCTCTTCAATCACTTTTACTGGTGCATGCAGATCCATACCCATAACGTTCTTCAATGCAAGATACGCAAGCATCAGTTGATGTTTTGCCTTTATCTTTTCAAGCGTAACATTGGCAATTTCTACTTCCACCCTCAGAACATCATTCAGCGGTGCAATTCCAGCCTTATATAGATGCCTTACCTGATAAAGATGCGCATTAAGTTGCTTCACTATACTCGTTGTAAGGTCAACATAACTTGAGGCCTTCAATACAGAAAAGTATGCCTTCTTTACATTAAAGGCAACCTGATTCCTCAAATGTTCATACTCCTCTTTAACCACCTTGTAGTTATCCTTAGCCTGTTGAACCAGTGCCTTTCTCTTACCTCCACCATAAAAGAGATACTGAAGTGTAAGTTTATGCTGATAGGTATTTTCAAATGCCATAGGAACTTTCACAATACCTGTTGGATAATATAGCTCAAGCGTCTTACCCTCTTTGAGTCTTACATAGCTGCTGCTAAATGTAACAGATGGAGAATAAAGTGCCTTTGCTTCTTTTATCTGCATCTCAGATGCGAGTAGCTTCTTCCGCTCAGCCATCAACAGTTTGCTGTGAGAATACGCATACTCCAAAGCACTCTGCAGTGTTACCATCTTAACCGCACCATAAGAAACAGACACTCCAAACAGCAAAAATAACATCGTAAGAGAAGATATAACCTTTATCACCTCTCCCCCTCCCTCCTACACAGAATCCTGTCAACAAAGAATGTCCACAGTTTTTCAAAATCATCCCATATCTCTCTATAAACTTTACCCGCAAGCCTCGTCCCGTGTATAAATATAAGAATGGACATAGCTATATACCTTCTTTCCTCCAAGGTCATCTCCTTTGCATCAGACGCAGAAGAAACATGTCCCAGAATAGCGTTAAGCCATTTCTCATAGAACTCACCAAGCTTTTCTGCTACATGCTTATCCCTTACAGACTCACTCAAAAACTCAAGCGTATTGGTAAAAAAGACCTCATCCTCAACAACAGATCTGTGAACGAGAAGCCCACTGTCTATAAGAATATCTCTCAACGGTCTTCCTTCAATGAATACACTCTCCACCACTGAGAGTGCCTCATCAAACCTGTGTTCAAGGAGTGCCATATAGAGTTCCCTCTTGCTCTTAAAATACCAGTATATACCCCCCTTACTAATACCAACAACCTCAACAATATCATCCATCGTTGTGTTATAGTAACCTTTCTTCGCAAAACAGATAGCAGCTGCTCTTATTATCTCCTCTTTTCTGTTTGTCTCCCTGCCTTTAGATACCTTCTGCATGTTCCACCCCCTACCGACCAGTCGGTCAGCTATTCATGTTTATGAATTATAGCAGGGAAAACGGGTGTGTCAAGAGGGGAATCATCTCTAAAACAAAAAAGGCAGGGTTTTCAACCCTGCCTAAGGTTATCCTAAAAGCCAACAAAACTCACTTAAGTGCTTTTAAAACCTCTTTAATAAATGCCGGTTCAGGGAGGGCACCCTCAAACTGCACACCTTCATTCACCACCATCTTTGGCACACCATAGACATTATACTTATTAGCGAGGTAGGGAAACTCTATCGCCTCTATAACATCAGCTGTTATGTAATCACTTTCAAACGCCATCTGATAGGAAAGAATTGCTGCTCTCGGACAATACGGACATGTAGGTGTTATATATACCTGTATATGAAGCGGCTTATTAACGGCTTTCAATTTTTGTTTGCTTTTTTCCTTTAATCCAGAATCCCCTTTAGAAACCATGTTTATCGCCTCTATTATCGTTGTAAACTCATAACCTGAAGGGATACCAGAAAACCTTATCCCATAATCCTTATCCTCTGACATTATTATCGTACAGGGTATCTTTTCAACCTTAAATTCCTCCGCTTTCTGGGTATCTATGGCAAAATTGTAGCTTTCCAATATTACCTTATCGGAAAGTTCTGCAATCTCTTCAAGCAGTTGCCTTGTTTCCTTGCAATACTGACACTCCAGTTCCTGTGTAAAGTTCACTATCTTCACAGGATTTATCAATTCTTTCTGAAATATCTTCCTCACCGTCTCTTTATCCTTATCCTGCAACATTCCCATACCACCAAACACCTCCAATAATACATGAGTTTCCAAATACACTATATAGTATAACACGTGCGTCAAGAAGCCCGGTTTTCAACTATGGAGTATCAAAGCACAACACTTTACACAAAAGACAGAAATATGATAAAATAAAGTGTTACTTTCTTAAAATATGCACTCCTCTAACACCAGATTACACCTTTCTAAGGGAGGGATTTAATGTGAAATGCTTAATCATTGCTGCTGGACAGGGTAGCAGACTTTCTGAGATGGGGAGTCCAAAACCTCTTATACCCTTGCTCGGACTGACCCTAATTGAGAGAGTCGTTTACACAATGCTCTCAGCAGGTATCGATGAGTTCTATGTGGTAAGTGGATACGAGGGGGAAAGGTTAAGAGCCTTTCTTGATGAACTAAGTAGAAAGAAAAACATCCAGATAAACCATATTACAAATAAGGAGTGGGATAGAGCTAACGGGGTATCCGTATGGAAGGCAAAAGAGTTTATAAAAGAACCATTCATCCTGAGCATGAGTGACCACGTGTTTGATGCTGATATCGTAAAGGAGCTCATAAATCAACCTCTAAGAGAAGATGAAATAATACTTGCAGTTGATACAAATCTCAGCAACAAGCTCATAGACATAGAAGATGTAACAAAAGTGTTAACTAAAGAGGGCAAGATAATTGACATCGGAAAGCAAATAAAGGATTACAATGCCTATGATACTGGTATATTTTTCTGCTCACCAGCAATATTCAATGCACTTGAAAAGAGCATATCCTCAGGGGATGAATCACTTTCAGGCGGAATAAAAGAACTTGCCAGAACGGGCAAGGCACGCACATTTGACATTGGCAAAAGGC
>JAGHAJ010000203.1 GCA_021161545.1 Synergistota bacterium
CTTCCTCCATCTGTTCACATATTGCAACTTTATATCCCTTATCTATGAGCCTCTTTATATAACCATCTGCAGCATGCCAAGGTACACCTGCCAACGGAACATTATTTTCCTTATCCCTTGTAGTAAGAACTATGCCGAGTTCCTTAGAGACAGTAACAGCATCATCAAAAAATGTTTCATAGAAATCTCCCATCCTAAAGAAAAGGATGGCATCTTTGTGGTTCTCTTTTATAGAAAGATACTGTTTCATCATAGGGGTCAGCTTCATGGTCTCACACTCTCCAGATAACTTTGAAGTATAACAGAAGCCTCTACCTTGTCCTTAATTTTCCTGGAATCTATCTCTTTCAGAGAAGAAGTGTAATAAGAGGCCACTACAGAGGAGAAACGCTCATCCCACAGAATAACAGTTAAACCCGTTTTTTCCTCCAGTTCTCTGGCAAATTCCCTTACTATCTCCTCCGACCTTCCAATTCTACCATCAGTCCTCACAGGAAGACCAACTACTATTCTCTCTACACCTTTATCTACGCAGACTTTTTGGAGCTTCTCAAGCAGGTTTTCATCATTATTCAAAGTCAAAAAGGGTTGGGCAAACACCTTTCCAATATCACTAAGAGCTAACCCAACCCTCTTCTCTCCCCAATCTATACCCAAAAGTCTCCCCATCAATCCCCCAAAACTAATTCCTCTGCCTTCTTGACTACGCTATCTAAAATCTCAAGATTATCAATCCCCACCTGGGCCATTCTATCGTTACCTCCGCCTTTTACACCATAGGCCTTTGTAAGCTCATCCACTATAGAAACTGCACTAAATCCCTTGCTCACTAACTGCTTAGATACAGATATAACAACTATCCCTTTACTCTCCGATTTACCTGCAAATACAGATACAGAATCGGGTAATCTTCTCCTAACTTCGTCAGTAAGCCTACGCAAAATAGGAGCAGTTACTCCCTCCCACATACCTATAACGACTCTTACACCATCCTTTACCTTAGCATTTTTCACAAGCTCAGGGATATCCTTCTTTATTATCTCTTCTCTCAAACTTTCAACCTCTTTCCGAAGCTCCTTAATCTTTGAGTACTCTTCTCTGAGCTTATCCGCAACAGATTCTGAAGAACCTACAATGGAAGATATCTCTATCAACTCGTCTTCCATCTCCCATACGCGCTTCAGAGCAGTATTCCCAACAACTGCCTCAACTCTTCTTAAACCTGAACCAATACTCCCACTCTTCACTATCTTAAACAGTCCAATCTCTCCCGTACGTGAAAGGTGCGTACCACCACAGAGCTCCATACTGTAATCTCCTATCTTTATTACCCTAACCACATCTCCATACTTCTCCTCAAAGAAAGCAAGTGCACCCATTTGCCTTGCATCCTCATAAGGAAGCACAAGCTTCTGAACTTCCATATCTTCTACTATCTTCTGGTTCACTTCATGCTCTATATGTCTTATATCTTCCCTACTCAAAGGTGCAAAATGGGTAAAGTCAAACCTGAGCCTGTCTGGTGCTACAAGGGAGCCTGATTGTTTCACATGTTTTCCAAGTCTATTCCTCAATGCAGCATGTAACAAATGGGTGGCAGTATGATGTCTTGCAGTCTCCATTCTTCTCGGAGCATCCACTTTGAGAATCACGTCAATGCCTTCCTTGATGACAGCATCTGCACCCTCTTCCACAACATGAACAATCCTATCTTTCACAGGCTCTTTTGTATCTAAAACCTTAAACACCCGCTCACCAACGGAAATAAAACCTACATCACCCACCTGTCCACCTTTTTCAGGATAAAACGGTGTCCTATCAGTAATGACCTCCACCAAGCCATCTTCAGTAAATACAGCCAGGACCCTTGCCTCTATCTCAAAAGTATCATAACCAACAAACTCAGTCGGAGGTAGTTCCTTTCCCTTATATTCCCCAGTTTCAAGGATATCGACCTTCTTCTTCAAAGATGCACGTGCACGCTCTCTTTGCTTCTCCATCTCAACATCAAAGCCTTCTTTATCTACCTCAAAGCCCTCTTCAGCGGCTATCTCATTCGTCAGCTCTACAGGAAAACCGTACGTATCATACAGCCTGAATACATCCTTCCCAGAAATTTGTTTCTTCCCCTCTGCCTTCAGCTCCTCTATAAGAGAAGTAAGCATGCCCATACCCTGATGAAGCGTATATCTAAACCTCTGCTCCTCTGTAGATATGATTTCCTTTATCCTGTCCATATCCCTTGCTATCTCTGGATATGCATCACCCATTACATCAACAACAGACGGTATAAGCTTTATCAGGAACGGCTCATCAAAACCAAGTTTTATACCGTATCTCATAGCCCTACGCACTAATCTCCTGAATATATATCCCCTACCCTCATTGGATGGCACTATCCCATCAGAAGCCATAAAAACAACCGCCCTTATATGGTCCGCTACCACTTTGAATGCCTCGTCTGTAGCAGCAGAGCTACCATACTTTATACCAGCCAGCTCAGAGGTATACTCTATAATAGGGAATATCAGATCCGTCTCAAAGTCAGAAGGCTTATCCTGTAAAACAGAAGCAAGTCTTTCAAGTCCCATACCAGTATCTATGTTCTTTTTTGGCAATGGTTCCAGTGTTCCATCCTCTTTTCTGTTATACTGCATAAATACCAGATTCCAAAGCTCCAAAAACCTATCATCATCACAGCCAATTCCACATCCCTCTACTTTCTTCCCACGCTTCTCACCAAGGTCTATAATGATCTCCGAACATGGTCCGCACGGACCAACAGGTCCTACTTTCCAGAAATTATCTTCCTCTCCCCTACGCACAATTCTATCTTCAGGTATCCCTATATCATTATGCCATATATCAAATGCCTCGTCATCATCTTTATAGATGGTTATCCACAAATCCTCACTGGGAAGCCCCAAAACCTCCGTAAGAAACTCCCATCCCCAGGCAATAGCCTCTTTCTTAAAGTAATCACCAAAGGAGAAATTACCCAACATCTCAAAGAACGTGTGGTGTCTTGCTGTCTTACCAACATTTTCTATGTCATTAGTTCTTATGCACTTTTGGGATGTTGTAGCCCTTGAAACAGGTGGCTTTCTCTGACCCAAGAAATACGGCTTAAATGGAACCATCCCCGCTATCGTTAGCATGATAGTTGGATCTTCCGGGACCAAAGAAAAACTGTGATACCTCTTATGCCCCTTGCCCTCAAAAAACCTAAGAAAACTCTCTCTAATTTCACTACCAGTCATATATTTCATGAGTCAAACCTCCCTAAAATTTGTACGGAAATCTATATATCCCTTTCTCCGTGATGATAGCAGTAATATTCTCTGCAGGTGTTACATCAAATGCTGGATTAAAAACATCCACACCATCTGGTGCTATCTGGACGCCCTTTATATGTGTAACCTCATCCGATCCTCTGTACTCAATTGGAATATCCTTACCACTCTTCAATGTGGCATCAATAGATGAAAAAGGCGCCACTACATAAAATGGAATAGAATGGTATTTTGCAAGGACTGAAAGGGAATACGTCCCTATCTTATTTGCAGCATCTCCATTCGATGCTATGCGATCAGCACCAACTACCACTGCATCTACAAGCCCCTTTGACATTACATACCCTGCCATGTTATCTGTTATTAGAGTAACAGGAATCCCATCTTTTTTTAGCTCCCACGCTGTAATTCTGGCTCCCTGCAAGACTGGTCTCGTCTCATCAGCAAAAACCTTTATTCTCTTACCGTGAGATACTGCAGCCCTTATAACCCCTAATGCCGTGCCATAATAGGAAGTCGCCAAAGAACCTGCATTACAATGTGTAAGAACTCCAAAACCATCTTCCAAAAGTATCTGCCCATTCTCACCTATCTTTCTATTCATGCTTTCATCTTCTTCATCTATTGAAACTGCTTCTTTCAGAGCAGCATCATAAACGTCTTCAAAGCTTCCCCCCATGCTTCCGTAAACAACCTTTTTCATCCTCTCGATAGCCCAAAACAGATTTACTGCAGTTGGACGCGTCTCACTCAACCTACGAAAAACTGTACCCATCTGATCTATGAAATTGCCTTTCAAATCCCCAATCTCCATAATACCTATGACAACACCATAACCTGCAGTAACACCAATTGCTGGAGCTCCTCTCACTACCATCTCCTTTATAGCGTAAACAACATCATCAAC
>JAGHAJ010000119.1 GCA_021161545.1 Synergistota bacterium
GCCACAAGGATGTCATGCCAAAGTACAATCCAGCGGAAGCCAAGAAGATACTGAAGTCTCTTGGCTATTCGGAGAGCAAACCCCTGAAGATAACATTGTGGTACACACCTTCCCACTATGGTTCTACGGAAGCGGATGTTGCGCAGGTTTTGAAGAGCCAGTTTGAGGCAAGCGGCATGGTGAAAGTTACTATCAAGTATGCAGAGTGGGCTACCTATGTTGATTACTTTATAAAGGGCACAATGGGTATGTTCCTGCTTGGGTGGTTCCCAGACTACATAGACCCGGATGACTATACATGGCCGTTTCTTGCATCTTCTGCAAGTCCGTCGATGGGTTCGTTCTATGCTAATAAAAAGGTTGATGAACTGCTGTTGAAAGCGAGGACTATAACCAACAAAACAGAAAGAACAAAGCTCTACCAGAAAGTTCAGGATATACTTGGTCAGGAGGTGCCTTATGTGGACCTCTGGCAGGGTAAACAGTTCTGCATAACGAAGAAAGGTGTGAAAGGTGTTACACTTGAGCCTACACAGATATTCAGATACTATCTGTTGAGCAAGTAAGCTGTTAGCGATTATCCCCGGGTGGAGGCCCGGGGATAACTTTGTGTATATTAAAAATCTTGGAGGTGAAAGGATGGGATTCTACGGTAGAGTATTGAGGGTGAATCTCACCACGGGTAATGTATCTCTTGAGGAGTTGCCACAGGAGTATAAGAGGAAGTATCTGGGTGGTTTAGGTTTTACAACTCGTTACCTTTATGACGAGGTTCCTGCGGACTGTGATCCATTGGGGGATAAGAACAAGGTTATAATAGCTCCCGGAGTACTGCTGGGAACGGGTGTTGGAACTGCATCAAAAACTGCTACATGTTTTAAGTCCCCTCTAACAGGAGGGTATGGTAGGGCTATAGTTGGTGCCAAGCTCGGAGTTGAGATGAGGAAGGCTGGATATGAGGTGCTGATTATTGAGGGTATGTCTGAAAAGCCTGTTTACATTTATGTTGAGAATGACAAAGTGGAAATAAGAGACGCGTCTGACCTGTGGGGAAAGGATGCAATGGAGACAGCAGAGATACTAAAAGAGAGGCATGATAGTGATTTTTCTACTGCTACCATAGGGCCTGCTGGTGAGAACCTGTCCTTCATATCTGGGGTTGAGATGGATGGAAGACAGGCTGCAAGAGGTGGAGAGGGAGCTGTTTGGGGTTCGAAAAAGCTAAAGGCTATAGTAGTGAAGGGTTCAGGTAAGATAGAGTTGCACGACCCTGAAAAAATGAGGGAGCTTGTCCTTCACTGGGCTAAGGTCATAAAGGACCACCCTGCAACGAGGGACGATATGAATTATGGTAGTGGGGAGTTTTACTCCTGGATGAATACCGTGCCGGGGACATTTCCAACGAAAAACTGGCAGCAGGGGTATTTTGAGGATGTGTTTGATAATCTAAAAGAAGGTGAAAAGTCTCACATTGATCCATATTATTGGGTACCCAAATACACAGTAGGTAGAAATCCTTGTCCTGCTTGTAATAAACCGTGTAGCCATGTTGTTGAGGTAAAGGAAGGTAAGTTTGCTCCTGCCAAGGTAGATGGAGTGGAGTATGAGCTTCTGTATTCTCTTGGTGGAGTGTTGAATATAGATGACATAGAGGCGGTTATAAAGGCGAATGAGCTGTGTGATCGCATGGGCTTTGATGCTATATCTGCTGGTGTTACAATTGCTTGGGCAATGGAGGCATATGAGAGAGGTCTCCTCACAAAAGAGGATACAGACGGTATAGACCTTGGATTTGGCAATGGTGAGGCAGTTGTCAAGCTCATTCCTATGATGGCAAAGAGGGAAGGCAATATAGGTAAGCTCTTGGCGGATGGTGTGAAGAGGGCATCTGAGAAGCTTGGGAAAGGTAGTGAGAAGTTTGCTATTCACATAAAAGGTTTAGAACCTCCTGCATATGATATCCGTGGCATTAAGGGTATGGCACTTGCAGAGGCAGTCTCTGTGAGAGGTGCATGTCATCTTACGGCAGGTGTTTATGGGCTTGAACTCACAGGTGCATGGTGGAAGTTTAAGGGTGTGGATAGGCTTAGCGTTGAGGGTAAGGGGTTTGAGGTAAAGACCCTTGAAGACCTGATGACCCTTTACGATATAATGGGTATGTGCAAGTTTTCCCGCCATATGTACTTCTTGGAGGGATTCCCTGAACTCTTGAAGGCAGCTACTGGTATTGAGATGAGTATGACAGAGCTGATGGAGGCAGGAGAAAGGGTATATAATGTCTCTAAGGCATTCAATGTGAAAGCCGGATTTGACAGGAAGGATGACTATCTACCTTATAGGGTCATGTATGAGCCTATACCTAAGGGCCCATCTGCCGGTAGTGCTGTTACACCGCAAGAACTTGAGTATATGAAGGACCAGTACTACATGGCAAGAGGGTGGTCGAGGAATAGCATACCTACAAAGGCAAAGCTGTTTATGCTCGATGAGCCTGAAATAGCAGAAGAAATAGGTGAAGGTGCTTGGTAGCGTGAATTTTGATTGAATGAGCCCCCTTCCTTTGGGGGCTCATTTATTTTGTTAAAGGGGGTAGTAGCATGAAAGTTGCCTTGATAGGAGCAAACGGGCAGTTGGCATATGATATATTAAGAGTCTTTGATGATTACGAGATGATAGGCTTTACCCATGCGGAGCTTGATATAACCCACTTTGATGAGCTTAGGGATAAGATGGGTTCTTTGAAGCCAGATATCATAATCAACACGGCGGCCTATCACCGTGTTGATGAGTGTGAAGATTATCCAGATAGGAGTTTTCTGGTCAATGCAATAGCCGTAAGGGAGCTTGCTAAAATTAGCGTTGAGATGGATGCGGTCCTCGTGCATTTCTCAACGGATTATGTATTTGGAGGCGATAAGGATACTCCCTATATAGAAACAGATATGCCTATGCCTCTTTCTGTGTATGGTACATCGAAGCTGGCGGGTGAATACTTTGTCAGGTCTATAGCAAGGAGGTTTTATCTGATAAGGACATGTGGGCTTTATGGTAACGCGGGTAGTAGTGGAAAGGGTGGAAACTTTGTTGAGACAATGATAAAACTTGCGAAGGCTGGCAAGCATATAAGGGTAGTAAGTGACCAAATTGTGACACCAACTTATACATATGACCTTGCTGTGAAGATAAAAGAGCTCTTGAAGACTGATAGTTATGGATTATATCATATAACGAGTAGTGGTAGCTGTTCCTGGTATGAGTTTGCGAGTGAGATATTTAACATGCTCTCAGTTAGTGCGGATATAGAGCCTATTACTACAGAGGAATTTGGTGCGAAGGCGAGAAGACCCTCTTATTCTGTGCTTGATAATGAAGCGTTGAGGAAGGTGGGTATCTCTGACATGAGGGAATGGAAAGAGGCGCTTGGAGATTACTTGAAGGAGAAGGGATATATTTGAGTCATATAGCTGTTCTTGACTTTGGCTCTCAGTACACCCTCTTGATAGTCAGAAGAATAAGAGAGCTGGGAGTTGAAAGCCGGGTATATCCTGGAGATGTAGAGACGAAGGAACTTAAGGATGTTGGAGGTATTATACTCTCTGGGGGACCTGGTAGTGTTTACGAGGAAGATGCAGTGCTCCCATCTGAGGGTATATTTGGGATGGGAGTGCCTATTCTTGGTATATGCTATGGTATGCAGGCAATAGCACAGATGTTGGGTGGAAAAGTGAGGGCTGTTGGGAAGAAGGAGTTTGGTGATACGGAGTTTAAGGTGGTTGGGAACAGTCGGTTGTTTTACGGTATGCCGGGTGAGTTTAAGGTTTGGATGAGTCATGGTGATGAGGTTGTTGATATCCCTGCTGGATTTGTGGTTTCGGGCAGGACGAAGGTGGGCAAGGTTGCTTCTATAGAAGACCCGAGGAGAAAGTTTTATGGGCTTCAGTTTCACCCTGAGGTTGTACATACACCTTTGGGGATGGATGTGCTCAGTAACTTTGTTTTTGGTGTGTGTGGTCTGAGTAAAAATTGGAGTATGAGGAACTTTGTGGAAAGTAAGGTTAAGGAGCTTAAGAGTACTCTGACTGATGGAAATGTAGTTTGTGGTATAAGTGGAGGGGTAGATTCAACTACCGCAGCCGTCCTTGTGAGCAGGGCTATAGGTGAGAGGCTGGTGTCTATATTTGTGAATAATGGTCTTTTGAGGAAAAATGAAGAAGAAAATGTGCTGCGTATCTTGAGGGACGAACTTGGTTTAAATGTTGTGTATGTGGATGCCTCGTCGAGGTTTCTTAATGCACTCTCTGGCGTAGTTGACCCTGAGGAAAAGAGAAAGATTATCGGTAAAGAATTTGTAGATGTCTTTGAAGAGGTGGCAATGAAGATAAAGGGTGTAAAGTACCTATTACAGGGGACGCTTTATCCTGATGTCATAGAAAGCGGTGCTGGTGGTTTTAAGGCGCATCGCATAAAGAGTCACCACAATGTGGGTGGACTCCCTGAGAAGATGAAACTACAGGTAGTTGA
>JAGHAJ010000235.1 GCA_021161545.1 Synergistota bacterium
CCATAGATGACTTTGGAACAGGTTACTCATCACTCTCATATCTGGCACAGTTACCTGCAGATTACCTGAAGATAGACATCTCATTTATTAGGGATATAGTAAAGGCAAAACACGTACAAAGCATTGTAAGCTCTATCATCTTTTTGGCAAAGGAAATTAACATGAAGACAATAGCCGAAGGTGTCGAGACAAAGGAGCAGTTCGAGATGCTCAAAGAGATGGGATGCGATTACTTCCAAGGGTATCTATTTTTCAAACCAATGCCAGAAAAGGCGTTCAAAGAGGTGCTAAGGGCATCTTCAAAGAAGATTTACGGCCTTAAAAACCAGAGCTCTTCGAGTAGAAGATGAAGTTGCTACGCATTTACATAGTCAATGTGATAGCCATCCTTCTGATAGTGGTATTCATTGCAAGACCTTACTTCACAGGAAAAAAAATACTCTCCCCTACAGCATTTTACGGCATCAGGTGGTATAGCCTACTGATTGCAATATCTATTGTGGCAGGTATCTTCCTTGTTTACAAAAGAGCACACTCCTATCATATAGCGGAGTCTCATATAGACAGGCTCACACTCTACGGAATAATAGCAGGAATAGTAGGGGCACGGCTTTACTATGTGATATTCAAGTGGGCATTCTTTTCCAAGCATTCGGCATACATACTCTATATCTGGAAAGGGGGGCTTGCAATACATGGTGCCATACTATCCATAGCGATAATTGGCTACATCTATGCAAAGAAACATCACATCTCATTTCTATCCCTCGGGGACATGTTTGCACCTGCAGTAGCACTGGGTCAATCAATAGGAAGATGGGGAAACTTCTTCAACTACGAGGCATTTGGCTACCCCACCACCCTTCCGTGGAAGATGTTCGTACCGATATATGCAAGACCCGAAAACTTCAGAAAGTATAACTTTTTCCACCCAACATTTCTATACGAGTCGCTGTGTGATATAACTATATTTTATATTCTGCTACACATAGAGAGTAAAGTCCCGAAAAGGAGAGGAACTATCATGTTCTCCTATCTCCTGATGTACTCAACAGCAAGGTTTTTCATCGAGGGTTTGAGAACGGATAGCCTCATGTTCGATGGCATGAGAGTAGCGCAGATTGTAAGCATCCTTCTGGCCGGATTATCTGCCCTCTGGTTCATAAAACAGAAAAGGCATCAATAGACAAAGACCCTATCCCTCTTCACGCAGAGGGTTACCCTGTCGTTCAGAGCAAACTCCCTCGGTGAATTGGCTATGACCTTCGTTTTATCCGAAACGGCAATCTCATACCGATACCGAGAACCCATGTACAGTTTACCGGTAATCACTCCACCAAAGGCGTATTCATCTGGTTCAGCATCGGTGCCCTCCTTGGCCAGCCGCACTTCATCTGCCCTGAAGACGATGACTGCTTCCTGCCCGTCTGACTTTTTCTCAACTGGTATGAACATCTCACCAAGTCTTACACCACCATTGCTCACGGCAACACCAATTACATTGTTTATGCCAACAAAGTCCGCCACAAATAGACTGGATGGCCTTGTATAAATCTCCTGAGGTGTACCCATCTGAAGGATTCTCCCCTCATGCATAACAGCTATCTCATCTGCTATGCTGAGCGCCTCTTCCTGGTCATGGGTAACATAAAGCGTCGTGAGTTTCAGCTTCTGCTGAAGTGCTTTTATCTCAAACCTTATTCTAAGCCTTATCTTGGCATCAAGATTAGAAAGAGGCTCATCGAGCAACAGCACCCTTGGCTCCACCACTATAGCCCTCGCCAGAGCGATTCTCTGCTGCTGGCCTCCAGAGAGCTGGTTAGGTTTTCTATCTTCAAGTCCCTCTACATCAAGCAGGGAAAGTGCCCACCTTACCCTTTCATCTATCTCCTTCTTCGGATACTTTCTCAGCTTCAAGCCATAAGCAACATTATCGTAAACGGTCATGTGCGGCCAGAGTGCATAGTTCTGAAAGAACATGGAGATGTTCCTCTTTTCAGGGGACACATCCGTTATATCCTCATCATCCAGATATATTCTGCCCTCGTCGAGCTTCACAAAGCCCGCAATAGCCCTCAAAAGCGTCGTCTTCCCGGAGCCACTTGGCCCTATAACCGTAAGCAGTTTTCCCTCATCTATCTTTATGGAAACATCATTAAGCGCAGAGACGCTGCCGTAAAACTTTTTCAAACCCTCTGCAGTAACCGTTGCCATTTTTATCCCCCCAGACCTCCTATGTATTCTGCTTTCAGATACTTCTCTATGATTATCATAAAGGCTATAGACGGTATCATCAATATGAGCGCCACAACAGAGGCAGTCTGCATGTTATAACCCATGGCAGCCGTGTACATCATAACAGGAGCTGTCTGTATGTATGGTGCACCTATGAAGAATGCACCTGTAAATTCACCCATAGACCACAAGAAGACAAATATAGCACTCGCTATAAGCCCCGGAATTGCCAGAGGAAGCGTAATGGTAAAGAACGTCTTGAACCTCGAAGCACCGAGGTTGAGAGCTGCCTGTTCAAGTTCTTCAGGTATAGACCTGAATGTGGCAGTAATAATCCATACAGAAAACACCAAAGAAGCCATTGTGTGCACAAAGATAATACCCCACATATTACCGGTGAGGGAATGCCTCGCAAAGACAGCAGCAATGTTTATGAATATCGGCAGTTGCGGAAAGGCCTGCGGCATAAGAAATATAACCAACAGAAACTTCTCCAATGGAAGCTTATACCTCGAAAATCCGTAAGCTGCAGGAGCAGCTATAACCAAAGAGAGCACTACCACTATACTTGCAATCTCAAGGCTGAGCAGTATAGAATCCAGCACTCTACCTCTATGGAAGACATCCATCCAGTATCTAACACCCATAACCTGAGGTATAATGTGCGGCCAATACCACTTTATAGCGAAGCTCCACAGGACAACACCAATCAGAGGACCTATAATCACAAACAAGATAAAGCATACAGCTGCAACCTTCAGCAACCACAGAGCCACACGATGCTTCTTCAATGCTTAAGACCTCCCCTCTCTGCCATCATAAACCTCAGATAATACATGGCAAACACTACAACTATAAGGTATGACACCACACCAAGTGCATTAGCTACCCCCCAGTCATTGTAGTAGTTTATCCTGAACATCATATCAACTGGTAACATGGTAGGCTTCGGTGGACCTACCATTAATGGAATGGTAAGACTACTTATAGTCCTTATGAAGGTAAGCACAAAGGCCACTATAACGGAAGGTCTGGCAAGTGGAATCAGAACATCCCATATCACCCTGACTTTGCTACTACCGAGATTCAGCGCTGCCTCGATGTAGGAGTCATCTATTGACCTGAATGCACCGAGTATTATGAGTATTGCAAAAGGAGAGAGCACCCACGCAAACGCCAACATAAGCCCTACCCAATCAGTAGCAAGTCCGGGTAGGTTTTGTATACCAGTAAGCTTTGATATAACCATGTTCAGGAGACCGTGTCTCGCAAGGAATACCCTCATAGCATGTCCCACTATCAGGAATGGTATAAATAGTGGTAGTCTGTACATGTAGTCAAGGAACTTCCACTCCTTAAACCTCAGGTAGCTCGCAACA
>JAGHAJ010000257.1 GCA_021161545.1 Synergistota bacterium
ATCCAAGACTATCAATACAAACCTCATACTATCAACCCCTTTAGGCTCTCGGATGACACCTCTTGTAAACATCTTTAAGCCTCTTTATGTCCAGATGGGTGTATATCTGCGTCGTTGAAACACTGCTATGTCCCAAAAGTTCTTGCAACGTTCTCAGGTCCATACCAGCATTTAGCAGATGGGTTGCAAATGTATGACGCATGGTGTGAGGTGTTACCTTTTTCGTAACGCCAGCCATCGATACATACTTTCTAAACATCTTCCAAAGGGCCTGTCTGCTGAGTTTTCTCCCACTTTTCCCAACCCAGAGAAACTCACTTCTCCCACTCTTATCCATGAACGGCCTAACAACTTCAAGGTATCTACTGATCCACTCAACGCCAGAGAGTGTAAGTGGTATTACTCTCTGTTTTCCACCTTTGCCAACACACCTCACTATACCCTCTTTCAAGTCTACATCCTTCAATTTTAATTCGGTAACTTCTGAAATTCTCATACCTGTAGCATACATAAGTTCCAGTATGGCCCTATCTCTTATACCAGTATGCCTCCTTACATCCGGAGATGCAAGTATCCTTTCGAGCTCTTCACTGTTCAAAACCGAAGGTAGTTTCCTCTCAGCACTTATAGTGGGGGTATACAACTGCACATCACGTGAGAGCATGCCTTCCTGCAACAAGAAACTATAAAAGGATTTTACAGCAGCCACCTTTCTCTTAACTGTAGAGGGACTGTAATCAGAAGCGTAAACCTTTTCCATCAACCCCTCTATGTCAATCTCACTTCTCTCATCTGTCCCTAAAGCAAGCTCTACATCCCTTAAGTAAGCAGCCACACTATTCTCAGAAAGTCCACACTCATACCTTAAATAAGCCTCAAACCTCTTGAGCAGCTCTCTTTTCTGCTTCACAACCTAAGCGAGCCCTACACTTTTAAGGTAAAGCATTCCTATCAATGTCTTGCTATCCTTAAAGACACCTTCATCCAGAAGGCGAGAGACATCCAAAAGCGGAATTTCCTCTATATCCAAAAATTCATCCTCATCTGTTTGAACACTTCTCTGCTCAAACTTATCGCAAAAGTACAGGTAAAGAATCTCATTGCAAAAACCCGGCGAAGAATAGAATCTAAACACCTCTTTTAACTCCAAAGGATAAAGGCCTACCTCTTCCACCAGTTCCCTTCTTGCGCACTCTACAGGAGATTCCCCTTTCTCTATCGTTCCTGCAGGTATTTCAAGCAACTCTTCCTCTACAGCCTTTCTGTATTGCCTTACCAAGACAATTTTATCCCTTTTGACTGGTACTACAGCAACAGCACCCCTATGCTCGATAATTTCCCTCGAGGTTACCCTGCCATTAGGCAGGGTAACCTCATCAACCCTAAGGTTCAAAATCTTGCCTGAGAAAATTACCTCACTTCTTACTGTTTCCTCTTGATTGGACATACTTTTTACCCTCCAAATACGCTCTGCGATTCATCTCGATAAACTCTGCCTTCTTCTTTCCCAACACCTCCAAGACAACATCTTCAGCAGTCTCATCCTTCACAACCTTCGTAATCTCAATATAGGCACCAAGCATAACTATATTAGCTACCTTCTCACTTCCTATTTCCAAAGCTATATCACTTGCAGGAATTTCTATTACATCAATATCGTCTCTCTCAAACCTCTTTGGCACCAAAGAGCTATTCACAAATAGATAGCCACCCTCCTTAACCCTCGGACCAAATGCATCCGCAGAAGGTTGATTCATGACTATTGCTGTTTTAGGGCTTGTAACCACAGGAGAACCAACCTCCATATCCGATATAACAACCGTGCAATTTGCCGTGCCACCTCTCATTTCTGGACCATACGCAGGTATCCATGTCACATTCAAACCCTCTCTCAAAGCTGCTTCAGCTATAAGCTTTCCCAGCATTAACACACCCTGCCCTCCAAAACCAGCCACAATGACATCCTCATAAAACATGTCCTTTACCCCCATTTAAGCTGATGGAACCTTAAATTCCCCGAGTGGATACTGCGGGATCATAGTCTCTTCTACCCACTTTACGGATTCTACAGGACTCATACCCCACCCTGTAGGACATTGAGACAACACCTCAACCATGGAGAAACCAAGACCATCTAATTGTACCTTAAACGCCTTCTTTATTGCACTCTTCGCCTTGATTATATTAATTGGCGTGTTCACCGCAACCCGGGCTATATACTTAGCACCTTCAAGCTGAGACAACATCTCAGACATCCTTATAGGATAACCTGCTACCTTCGGATCCCTCCCAAACGGACTCGTTGTGGTTTTCTGGCCTATTAGGGTCGTGGGTGCCATTTGCCCACCAGTCATGCCGTATATAGCATTGTTTACAAATATAGTAGTTATAAGTTCCCCTCTATTAGCAGCATGCACTATCTCAGCCGCTCCTATGGAAGCAAGGTCTCCATCTCCCTGATAGGTAAACACAACAGCATCAGGATGAACCCGCTTTATGCCTGTAGCAGAAGCAGGGGCTCTCCCGTGTGCAGCTTCCAGAAAATCACAGTCTATATATCTATAAGCAAACACAGAACAGCCAACAGGTGCCACCCCTATCGCTCTCTCCCTAACTCCAAGTTCATCAATAACTTCAGCAACAAGCCTATGAATAATACCATGCCCACAACCAGGACAATAGTGCATAGGCCTATCGTACAAGGACTTTGGTTTCTCAAATATCTTTACGCCATTCACCATCCCCAAACACCTACCTTATTATCCAGGATATCC
>JAGHAJ010000062.1 GCA_021161545.1 Synergistota bacterium
ACTTTGGAGTAGTTAGCATTTACATGATGAAGAAGATGGGCAAGATGGGACCAAAATATCTGAAGATGATGCTCAACAATGCAGACCATATAGACACGGGGATTTACCTCGTAACACCTAAGAATCTACAGGATTACATGGCACAGATGAAGGCACTTGGAGTACCTCCAGCTTACTGATCGCTTTTGGGGTGGGCCTTTGAGGCTCACCCTGTGCTATAATCGTACAGAAGGGAGATGCTTGATAGGTGGATAGAGAATCAGATGTATCCAGAAAACTTGATTTATTGAGAAAATACATGGGTAGAAGGGGTGCAAAAGGTATCCTTCTAAGGAGGGTGGATAACTTTGCATGGGTAACATCTGGGGGACGCTCGTACATAGCGCTTTCCGACAGGATAGGTGTAGCATCCGTTCTGGTTAGTGGGGATAGTGCGTATGTGTTTGTCAAGAATCCAGAGTTTGAGAGACTCAAGAGGGACGAGCTTCCTGCTGGATTTGAGGTTGTGGAATATCCGTGGTTTGAGGATTTACAGGTGCACGTTGGAGGTGTATTAGACCCTGCTACCGTTCTTCGGGAAGGTGATAAAGAGCTTGACACTCTTTTGCTGAAACTCAGGGTCATGTTGAGTGAGTATGAGCAGGCAAGATACGAAGATGTTGGAAGGAGGACTGCTGTTGCCCTTGAGAGGGGGATGTTCAGACTTACACCTGAAATGACAGAAAGGGATGCAGCTGGTGTAATAGGTGCGGAGCTGCACAGACAAGGGCTTGATGTCCCTTTGATATTGGTCTTTGGAGACGAAAGCAGGACACTTTACAGGCACAATCTTCCGAGGGATGTCCTCATAGGAAGCAGATGTTTTGTTTCTGTATGTGCAAAGAGGTATGGGCTGGTTGTTTCTGCCACGAGGAGTATAGAATTTGGCAGGGATGAGGCGTTTGAGAGACAGCACAGGGAAAATGCCTTTATAGATGCAGAAATTATACATCTGAGCCTGCAGAGTGAGACTTTTTCCGAGCTTTTCTCAGGAATTGTTGATGCTTATGGCAAGCATGGATACCCGGGTGAGTGGAGATTGCACCATCAGGGAGGGTTGGCAGGGTATAATACCAGGGAGCTGGTAGCAACTCCGTCCAGCAAGTTCGAGATAGTGGATGGAATGCCTTTTGCGTGGAACCCCACCGTTTCAGGCACCAAGTCTGAAGATACCTATATAAGGCGTGAAGGTGAGATGAGACTTATCAGCGTGGATCAGGATGGTAGCTGGCCTTACTTGGAGTTTGAAGTTGGAGGTATGCTTTACCGCAGGCCAGATGTACTTTTGAGGTAAGGAGGTGGTGCTATAGGAGAGCTAAGATGAGTTTGGTCTTTAAACAAAAAATGAGGAGGTGTTTGGAATGAAGATGAGAGGTTTGTTGGTGTTGGCAGTGATAGGGGTGGTAATTTTCTCCTTTTCGGTGGCGATGGCAGGACAGCTCACATTTTTGCTGTCTCCAAAGTCCTTGAATAACCCTTATTGGTTTGCTGTTGAGAACGGCATGAATGCGGCGGCGAAGGCACTTGGAGTGAAAGCTGTATTTGATGCGCCCATTCAGGCAGATGCCCTGCAGCAGGCGCAGAAGATCGAAGCTTATATAGTCAAAGGAGTAAATGGTATAGGTATTTCTCCAAATGACCCTCAGGCCATCAAGTTGGTGGTGCAGAAGGCGTTGAAGAAGGGAATACCCGTTATAACCTTTGATTCCGATGCCCCTGGGAGTGGAAGGTATGTTTACATTGGGACGAACAACTACAATGGTGGTTATGAGTGTGGTAAGCTGATGGCGAAGTTCATAGCAAAATACAAGAAGGATAAATCTACCGTAAAACTTGCTATCCTCACAGGTGGCCTCGCGGCATTGAACCTGAATCAGAGAATAAAGGGTTTCAAAGATGCTCTTGCAAAGTATGTCAAGGGTAAGAAGGTTGTGTTTGTGGCTGATCCGTTCCCCTGCAATGATGACACTGCAAAGTCTGTTCAAATCATGAAAGATGTGTCCAAGAGGTATTCGGACCTCGATGGATGGTTTATGTCTGGTGGCTGGCCACTGTTTGCGCCAAAGAATACGGTTGTCTCTGCGTTGGGTGGTATGAAGAGGATAAAGAACCTGCTCGTTGTCGGTTTTGATACCCTTCCACCGGAGTTGAAACTGGTGGAAGCGGGTGTCGTTAAGGGGCTTGTTGGACAGAGACCTTACGACATGGGTTATCTTTCTGTGGTTGTGCTCTACGACATGGCGAAGGTCGGTGTTGCGAATACGCTTAAACTTCTGCCAAAGGTGGTCGTTAACGGCAAAACAGATTACATAATAGACTCTGGTGTAGATGTAGTTACACAGGAGAATGTAAAAGGGTTCATGGCAAAGGCAGAGAAGATATACGCAAAGAACAGGTAGTAAAAAAGGCCCTGCAGAAGCTCTCCTGCCTCTGCAGGGCTCAAACCTATTTGAAGGGAGAAACGGGTTATGGATGCTGTTAGGAGGCTCTTAAAGGTCAAAGAGATAGGCCTTTTTGTTATTCTTGTTTCTTTGATGCTCTTCCTTGGTGTTATGACCAAGCAGTTTCTCACTATAGACAACATATTTACCGTAATACTGAATGTCTCTTTTATCTCCATAATGGCGTGTGGTATGACGATGGTAATAATAACTGCTGGGATAGACCTCTCGGTTGGTTCCACACTTGGGCTTGCTGGTGTGGTTTTAGCATTACTTATGAGATATCACGGCTTTTCTCCCTTGGCGGCAGTGATGGTGGGGCTGGCAATTGGATTGGCAATAGGTGCTGCGAACGGTGTGATGATTACGAAGCTGAGGCTTGCACCCTTTATAGCTACGTTGGGTATGCTCAGCGTGGGTAGAGGGCTTGCATATGTCATAAGTGGAGGCTGGCCAATATCGCCATTTCCCCACAGTTTTATGGTTCAGGGACAGGGGATGGTGGGATTTGTGCCTGTTCCTGTAATATACATGGTAGCCATAAACATCGTTTCTCACATATTTCTAAGATATACGGTTACCGGTAGGAGGATATACGCAGTTGGTGGAAACATAAGGGCGGCCAAGCTTGTTGGTATAAAGACTGACAGGATACTCATGCTTGTTTACATGATAAACGGGTTTCTGGCAGCTGTTTCTGGGTTTCTCATTACTGCGTGGCTTGGGGTTGCACAGCCAAATGCCGGTCAGGGCTACGAGCTTGATGTCATAGCAGCATCTGCTATAGGTGGGACGAGTCTTATGGGAGGAGAGGGGAGTATAGCTGGAACCTTTATGGGGGCTGCGATAATGGGTGTTTTGAGAAATGGTATGATACTTCTTGGCATCTCCTCCTTCTGGCAGGAGGTAGCCATTGGTACAGTTATCATAGCTGCTATTTCTGTAGACCAGCTCAGGAGTAGGGCGTCATGAATGCGATTCTTTCCGTTAAAGGGATACACAAGAGGTTTCCGGGGGTCTATGCGTTGAAAGGTGTGAGCCTCAATGTCTTTCCTGGTGAAGTGCACGCCTTGGTTGGTGAAAATGGTGCTGGAAAATCCACCCTCATGAACATTATAGCTGGTGTCTTTAAGCCTGATGAGGGCAAGATATTTCTGGACGGAGAGGAGAGGGTTTGGAGCAGCACGGCAGATGCCCTGCATGCAGGTATATCCACGATATTTCAAGAACTTTCTGTAATGCCGAACCTCTCTGTTGCAGAGAACATATTTCTGGGCATGGAACCACTAAAAGGTCCCATAGTAAAGTTTGGTGGGATGTATAGGGCTTCGAAAAAGCTGCTTGGAGACTTTGGACTTGATGTAAAACCTGATGAAAGGCTGGGGAATTACACCATAGCCATACAGCAGATGGTGGAGATAATAAGGGCGATAAAGAGGAAGGCAAAGGTCATCATCATGGATGAGCCGACTTCTTCTCTCACGGAGAAAGAGGTGGAAAAGACATTTGAGGTGATGAGGCACCTCAAGTCGGAAGGTATTGCAATCATATTTATATCTCACAAGCTTGAAGAGGTATTTGAGATAGCCGATAGGATTTCTGTTCTCAGGGATGGGGAACTCGTTGGGACTGCTGGGGTGGAAGAGCTCAACGAGGATATTGTGGCTGAGATGATGGTTGGTAGGAAGATAGATAGCTACTACATTAAAGAGGTCTCTGAGATAGGGCAAGAGGTGCTGAGGGTAGAGGGCTTTTCTGGTGATGGCTTTGAGGGTGTGGACTTCTCTTTGAACAGAGGTGAGATACTTGGTTTCTATGGGCTTGTAGGTGCTGGCAGGACTGAGCTTATGGAG